>JAUXPG010000146.1 GCA_030683915.1 Gemmobacter sp. | reverse complement strand
GGGGCCGATGGTGCGTTCTTCAAGGAACACCATTTCCGCGGGGAGGGCGCCCGCCCGCAGAAGGACGGCAAGCTCGGTGCTTTCCTCGACCGAGAAGCGGCCGGTGATGATGCCCGATCCGCCGGGAATATGGCTTTGGATCACGGGGGCGGAAATCACCTTATCGTCCAGCACGATGGCAAAGGGCTTGCCGATGTTGTTGGCGGTATAGTCGCCGAACTTGCGCGCCCCGGTCGGGTTGAAGCGGAAGTTCACCGCCGGGCGGCTGTTTTGGTCAAAGGCGGGCTGGGCATCGACCAGTTCCTCGCCGGTGACGACCGGCGCATCCTCGACCACATAAAAGATGCCGGGTTCGTCGGCGGCGGGCACAAGGCGGTGCCGGGGGGGCGGGGCGGTGCTGGCGTCCGAGGTCTGGCTGAGCACGGGGTGGAAGGTCAGCCGGGCGGTGGTGCCGATCAGTGCCTTCAGTTCGTCAGCCGACCCGATGCCGGGCACCTGAATGAGTATCCGGTCGGTGCCCTGACGCTGGATCGTGGGTTCGCGGGTGCCCACCTCGTCCACGCGGCGGCGGATGATTTCCAGCGACTGCTGCATGGTCCGGTCGTCGGTGGCGATGCGTTCGGCCTCGGACAGGGTGACGACGATGGCGTCGCCTTCGCGGCGCACCTCAAGGTCGTTCTGGCCGATGCCGGTCAGCGTGACGACCGGGCGCGCCAGGCCGCGCACGACCTCCAGCGCACGGGCCATCCCGGCGGGTTCCGATACGGTGACCCGCAGTTCGCCCGGCGCCGATTCCAGCCGCCGGACGTTGCCCACGGTGTCCCGTTCAGCGCGCAGCGCGTCGCGCACATCGGGCCACATGCCATCCAGCCGCTGCTTGTAGACATCGGCCACGCTGACCTCGGCCAAGAGATGCGCGCCGCCGCGCAGGTCAAGACCAAGGTTCACCAGCGTCGTCGGCAAGAACGACGGCCAGGCGGCGATGGCATACTCCTGCCCGGTGTTCGCCACCCCGCCTTGGGCCGCGACCGCCGCCACCGCGTCGTTGTGGCCTTCGACACGCGAATAGAACAGGTTGGGCATGGCGAACATCAGGCCCAAGGCACAAAGGCCCCAGATCAGAATCCGCTTCCACATCGGGATATGCAGCATGGGTCAGGGTCCGGTCACAGAAAATGGCCCCGCAGGGCCGGGGCGGTGCCGGGCGAACCGGCCCGGCCACCACGCGCGGGAAATCGGCCGGATCAGGAGGCGGCCGGTTCGGTCTTGGACAGCACCTGCGCGATGGTCGCCTTGATCAGACGAACCTTGACGCCATCGGCGATTTCCACCTCGACCTCGCCATCGTCCTTGACCTTGACCACCTTCCCGATGATCCCGCCCTGCGTGAGCACGGTGTCTCCGCGGCGCACGGCCTCGACCATGGCCTTGTGTTCCTTGACCTTCTTCTGCTGCGGACGGATCAGCAGGAAGTACATGATCGCGAAAATGAGGATCAGCGGAACAAAGCTGGTGAAAGCACCGGCGGCGCCGCCGACATCCTGGGCAAAAGCGGGGGTAGCGAACATGGGCGTCCTCTCTGCGGGGCCGCTGGCGGCCTTGTCTGATGGCCTGCGCGGTTGCAGGCATTTGCGGCGCGGACCCTACAGCCGGGGGGGCAGGAAGGCAAGGCAGCCGGGTTCCGCCGATATAGGCATCGCGCGCCCTGCCGCCAAGGGGCCTTGGCGCCTACTCCAGCCGGGCGGGAAACCCCGGCGCGCGCAGGTCGGTGCGCAGCAGGTCCTCCAGCAGTTTCGCGATCATGGGGGACTGCGCGTCACCGCCATAGGCCGCGCGGGCGGCGACATAGGTTTGTTCGGTTGCCGCCGCCAGATCCAGCGGCACGCCGAATTCCCGCCCGAAGGCCAGCGCAAAGCCCAGATCCTTCAAGGCCAGATCGACCGAGAACGCGATGTCGTAGCTGCCGTTCAGGATCAGCGCGCCTTCGGTTTCATGCACGAAACTGGTGCCCGAGCTTTCCTTGATGGCGTGCCACGCCTGCCCAAGGTCCAGCCCGCCGCGCTTGGCCAGCATCAGCGCCTCGGCGCAGGATTTGAGGTGGATGAACGCCAGCATGTTGGTGATGACCTTGATCACCGCCGCCGACCCAAGCGGTCCCATGTGGAAATGCCGGTTGCCGATGGCATGCAGCGCGGGCAGATGCGCGTCATATATCGCGCGGTCGCCCCCTGCGAGAATGGTGATTTCGCCGCGCGCGGCCAGATGCACGCCGCCCGTCACCGGACATTCCAGCACGCCCACGCCGTGCTCGGCCGCCAGCGCACCCAGCCGGATGATGTCGTCGCGCCCCAAGGTGGAATTCTCGATCCAGACCGCGCCGGGCTTCATGACCGGCAGGATGCGGCGCAGCACCGCCTCGGACACGGCGGGCGACGGCAGGCACGTGCAGACATGGTCCGCCGCCGCAGCCACCGCCTCGGCGCTGTCGGCCCATGTGGCCCCCGCCGCCACCAGACGTTTTGCCAGCGCCGGATCAAGGTCGTGGACCGTCACGCGGAACCCTGCCCGCAGCAGGCTGGCCGCGATGTGGCCGCCCAGGTTGCCCAGGCCGATATAACCGTAATGCATGCTCATGCCCCGTATCCCACCAGCGCCTTGACCTCGCAGAAATCGTGGATGCCCCAATCGGCATATTCGCGCCCGTTGCCCGACTGCTTGTAGCCGCCGAAGGGCGCATGCACGTCCCACGGCGGGCCATTCAGGCTGACCTGCCCTGCCCGCAGCCGCCGGCCCACCGCGCGGGCCTCGGCCTCGGGGCCCTGCACATAGGCGGCAAGGCCGTACACCGTGTCGTTGGCGATGCGGACGGCATCATCCACGCTGTCATAAGCCATGACCACCAGCACCGGGCCAAAGATTTCCTCGCGCGCGATGGTCATGTCGGGGGTTACGTCCCCGAACACCGTAGGGCGCACGAAATGCCCGGCGTTCAGGCCATGCGGGCGGCCTGTGCCGCCGCAGACCAGCCGCGCGCCTTCGGCGATACCCTGCGCGATCAGGCCCAGCACCTTGTCCCAATGCGCGGCGCTGATCACGGGGCCCATCGTGGTCTCGGGGTCGGTCGGGTCGCCGGGGCGCATCGCGTCGGCGGTCTGCGCCGCGATTTCCAGAGCCTCGGCCATGCGGTCGCGCGGCACCAGCATGCGGGTCGGCGCATCGCAGGACTGGCCCGCGTTGCCCATGCAGCCCTCAACCCCTTGCGCGACCGCCGCCGCCATATCGCAGCCCGGCAGCAGGATGTTGGCCGATTTGCCACCCAGTTCCTGCGCCACACGCTTGACCGTGGGCGCCGCGGCCTGTGCCACCGCGACCCCGGCGCGGGTGGATCCGGTGAAGCTGACCATGTCCACCTCGGGGTGCGAGGCCAGCACCTGCCCGACCTCGGCCCCGGTGCCGTTCACCAGATTGAACACACCGGGCGGGCATCCGGCGGCCTGCATCACCTCGGCGAACAGCGCCGCCGACAGCGGGGCAAGTTCCGAAGGCTTGAGCACCATCGTGCAACCCGCCACCAGCGCAGGCGCCACCTTGCAGGCGATCTGGTTCATCGGCCAGTTCCAGGGGGTGATCAGCGCGCAGACGCCAATGCCTTCGCGCAGGATGCGGGTGGTGCCGCGCTGGTCCTCCCACGGGAACCGCCGCCCGGCCTCGAGCGTGGCTTCCAGATGCACCTCGCCTGCCCAGGCCTGCGCGTCGCGCGCCCAAGGCGCGGGGGCGCCCATTTCCAGGCGCATCGCATCGGCAAAGTCCTGCATCCGCGCGCGGTAAAGCGCCAGCACCCGCTCCAGCAGCGCCAGACGCGCAGCGACCGGCGTGGCGGACCAGCCGTCAAAGGCGGCGCGGGCGGCCCGTATGGCCGCCTCGGCATCAGCGCGGGTGCCCAAGGCCACCTCGGCAACCATGGCGCCGGTCGCGGGGTTTTCCACCCCGATCCGGCCCGCGCCGGGCCGGGGCGCGACCCATGCGCCGCCGATCAAAAATTGGTCAAGATGACGCGAAATCATGGGCCTATCCTTCGTTCCTGAAGTGAATTCGGAATGCAGCGCGCACCTGGGCGTCAAGTTCGGGGTCGATGGTCGTGCCCATGCGGGCCAACAGTTCATTCTTGCGCGCGATGGCCTTGTCGAGCAATTCCGGCCGTCCGGCCTCGACCCATTCCTTGGGGCTCATGCGGTTGCCGACCAGCGGATAGACATATTCGGTCTGCATCAAGCCCAGCGTCTGCAGTGACCCCAGATAATGCCCCGGTCCGCCCAGACAGACCTCCTTCATCGCGTCGATGCTGGTGCTGTCGGGCGTCACGTCAATCCCGCGCACACAGCGCAGCACCTGCCCGAGAATGTCATCTCCCAGCACCAACGATTCCAGACAGAACCCGAGCAAGGACGCATGCATACCCACCGACTCGTAGACCATGTTCAGCCCCGACAGGCCCGCCAGAACATTGGTGATGCCCTGTTCCCACCCGGCCTGCATGTCGGGCAGCTTGGAGTCCGAAATCCCCGCTGCCGCGCCGCCCGGAAGGCCATAGAACTGGTGCATCTGCGCGCATCCGGCCGTCAGCAGCGCCTGTTCCGCACTGCCGCCCGACATCGATCCGGTCCGCAGATCGGACACGAAGGGCCATGTCCCGAAAATGGCGGGAAATCCGGGGCTTATGGCGTTGACATAAACCACCCCGGCAAGGCATTCGGCCACCGCCTGCACGATGGCGAGCGCGATGGGCGCCGGGGCGGTCGCCCCGGCCTGACCCGCCGACAGCAACAGCACCGGCATGCCGCGCCGGATGCAATCTTCCATCACCATGCAGCTTTCTTCGGCAAACTTCATCGGCGGCACGACGAAGCAATTGGAATTGCTGACAAACGGGCGCGCGCGCCATTTGTCTTCGCCCCCCGCAACCATGTGCAGCAGATCAAAGCAGCCCGCCACATGCGACGGGTCGCTGAAACTGGTGCCGACATGCTTGGTCGTGCCGGCCATGCAAGCATAGAGCGTGTTGATATCCATGTCGAAATTGTCGAGCACGTCGCGGCAGACCATCGCGCGCTGGAAGAAGTGCACGTTGTCCAGCCCCTGGGTGATGCGCGCGGCATCATACAGGTCCTGCGCGGTCGAATCGCGGTACACCTTGCGTTCGACATCGACGATATGCACCGCAGCCCCTGCGGTGCCGAAATGCACGTTGGTGCCGGTCAGGTGCAGGTCGTGGCGCGGATCACGCCCGAACAGGGTGATGCCGCGCGCGGCCTTGGCCAGCATGTCCTCGACCAGCGCGCGGGGAAAGCGGATGCGCCCGTCATCGCCAAGGATGGCGCCCGCCCCGGTGAGGATGGCGATGCCCGATGCCGGGGCATTGGCAAGGCCGATCACCTCCAGCGCGTCGAGCGCCGCCGCGTGGATCTGCGCCATCCCCGCATCGGTCAGCGGGCGATACTGCCCGCCGGGCATGCCGGGCCGGATGGGGCGCAACCCCTCGGCCAGCGGGGCCGCCCGTTCGGCCACGCGGGCCGCCCGCCCGCCCCGTGCGCGCGCCCGCACCGGGGCGCATCCGTCCAGCAATTCGTCCATGTCTCGCCCCTTTTTGTTTTCCTGCCGCAACCGGGGGGTGCCCCCGCCCGCGTGTTACTGCCGCACCCGTTCGGCCTTTGGATCATACATCGGGGTCAGCGAAGCAGACGCCCGGTGCCGGTGCCCGGCCACCTCGATCTCATACTCGGACGCCAGCACAGCCGCGGCGTCTTCGCCCGCGCAGGGCACATAGCCCAGCCCGACCGCCCCGCCCAAGGCATGCCCGTAATTGCCGCTGGTGATGGTGCCGACGATCCGGCCATCCCGCACGATCGCCTCGTTGTGGAACAGCAGGGGCGCCGGATCGAGCAGGCGGAACTGCACCAGGCGCCGCCGCACCCCCTGCTCGCGCCGCGCCAGCACCGCATCGCGGCCAATGAAATCACCCTTGGACGGCTTGACGGCAAAACCAAGCCCCGCCTCCAGGACGTGATCCTCGTCGGTGACGTCGTGCCCGAAATGGCGAAAGCCCTTTTCGATGCGGCAACTGTCCAGCGCGTGCAGCCCGCACAGCGCAAGGTCCGGCGCCGCCGTCATCAGGGTTTCGAACACATGCGCGGCCTGATCGGACGAGACGTAAAGCTCCCACCCCAGTTCGCCCACATAGGTGACGCGGTGCGCCCGGACGAGGCCAAGGCCGACCTCGATCTCGCGCGCGCTCCCAAAGGGGAAGGCGGTGTTGTCCAGCGCATCGGGGGTCACCCGCGCCAGCACATTGCGCGCCTCGGGGCCCATCAGGCACAGCACCGCTTCGGCGGCCGTGACGTCGGTGATGACGGCAAAAGCCTCGCCCAGGTGGCGGCGCAGCCACGCCAGATCGCGGTGCAGGTTCGCCCCGGCGGTGACCATCAGAAACGCCGTGTCGGACAGGCGCGTGACGGTCACATCCGCCTCGATCCCGCCCCGCGGGTTCAGCATCTGGGTATAAACGATGCGGCCCGGTGCCACGTCGATATCGTTGGCGCAGACCCGCTGCAAAAAGGCGCAGGCGTCGCGCCCTTCAACCCGGATCTTGCCGAACGAGGTCATGTCGAACAGGCCGACAGCGTTCCGCACGGCCATATGCTCGGCGCGCTGGTTGTCAAACCAGTTCTGCCGCCCCCAACTGTAGTGATAGTCGCGGTCCTGCCCCGGAGCGGCGAACCAGTTCGCGCGCTCCCACCCGGCCACTTCACCAAACACTGCGCCACGCTCGGCCAGATGGGCGTGAATCGGTGACCGGCGCAGCCCGCGCGCGGTCGCCATCTGGCGATAGGGCCAATGGTCGGCATAAAGCAGGCCCAGCGTTTCGGACACGCGTTCGCGCAGATAGCGGCGATTGCGCTGGAACGGCTGCGCGCGGCGGATATCCACATCGTTGAGATCGAACGGCGCGGCGCCGCTGGTGATCCATTCGGCCACCGCCATGCCAGCCCCGCCTGCGGACTGGATGCCCACCGAATTGAACCCCGCCACCACCCAGTAGCCGCCCAATTCCGGCGCTTCGCCAAGGTAATAGCGGTTGTCGGGCGTGAAGCTTTCCGGCCCGTTGAAAAAGGTATGGATCCCCGCCGTCTGGAACAGCGGCATGCGGTGCATCGCGGCCTCCAGAATGGGTTGGAAATGGTCCCAGTCCTCGGGCAGCGTGTCGAACTCGAACTCCTCGCGGATGCCGCCCATGCCCCACGGCTTGGCCTTGGGTTCAAAGGCGCCCAGCATCATCTTGCCCGCGTCGGATTTGTAATAGGCGCACTCGTCGGGCACCCGCAGCACCGGAAGATGGCCGAGCCCGGCAATAGGCTCAGATACAAGATAGAAATGTTCGCAGGCATGCAGCGGCAGGGTCACGCCGCTGGCGGCGGCAAGATCGCGCGCCCACATTCCGCCGCAGTTGATGACGACATCGGCGGCGATATGGCCCGCCTCGGTACCCGATTGCCAGTCCACCCCGGTCACGCGGCCTTTGTCGCGGGTGACGCCGGTCACCTTCACGCCTTCGAGCACCCGTGCTCCGCGCATCCGCGCGCCTTTGGCCAACGCCATGGCGATGTTTGCAGGGTCGGCCTGCCCGTCAAGCGGCAGATGAACGCCGCCGACCACGCCATCCACATTCAGATGCGGATACATCGCCTTGATTTCGCTGGCCGACACCTCGTTTACCGCGACATCGAAGGCGCGCGCGGTGGTTGCCGCCCGCAAAAGTTCGTGGTGCCGCGCCGGGGTCAGTGCGGCCGAAATCGACCCGACCTGCCGGAACCCGGTGGCGACGCCGGTTTCCGCCTCGAGGCTGGTGTATAGATCGACCGAATACTTGGCCAACCGGGTCATGTTGGCGTTGCCGCGCAACTGGCCGATCAGGCCCGCCGCATGCCACGTCGTGCCCGACGTCAGGCGCTTGCGTTCCAGCAGCACGATGTCGGTCCACCCGGCGCGCGCCAGATGGTAGGCGACCGAACAGCCCGCCACCCCGCCGCCGATGATGACTGCCTGCGCCCGATCCGGCAATTGCATGACCTTCGTTCCTTTGTCTTGTTCCTCGACACCTGCCGGCCTGGTCAGGCCCGCAGCCGTGCGTTCGCGCCATCCCACACCGGGCCGTCGCCAGTGACCTCGGCGGCGAACCGTTCCCCGAAAATCTCCACCTCCAACCGGGTGCCGGGGGATGCCAGATCGGCCCGCACCATCCCCGGCGCAAGGCAGGCGCCGACGCGGTGGCCCCACCCGCCGCTGGTGGTTTCGCCCACCACCGCGCCGTCATGCCAGAGCGTCGACATGTAAGGCGGATCACAGTCCCCCGCCGCGACCTTCAGCACCACGAAGCGTTTTGTTACCCCGGCCTGCCGTTCGGCCTGCAACGCCGCCTTGCCGCGAAACTCCTTCGTCCAGTCGATGAACCGATCCAAGCCGCCTTGCAGCAGGGTGTAGTCGGTGGACAGGTCGCCCTTCCAGGCACGATACCCCTTTTCCAGACGCAGCGCATTCAGGGCAAACATCCCGAAGGGACGCGCGCCCGCCTTGAGAACCGAGTCAAAGATCGCCGCGCAATGTTCTGGCGCAGCGTGGATTTCCCAGCCCAGCTCTCCGGCAAAGCTGACGCGCATCAGATGGCACGGCCGCCCCGCCACCGTTGCCGCCTGATGGCTGAGCCACGGCAGCGCAAGATCGGCCTGCGCGATCCCCGCCAACAGGTCGCGCGCCTTTGGTCCGGTCACGATCAGGCACGATGCGGTTTCGGTCACATCCTCAAGGTGCAGCCCCCGCGCCAGATCGCGGGCCAGCCACGCGTGATCGTGCGATTGCGCCACCGCGGCGGTGATCAGCGTAAAGTCGTCGGGACCATGACACACCACCGACATCTCGGTGACGATGCGGCCCTTGTCGTCGGGGAAATAGGCCAGCCCCAGCCGCCCCGGCCTGGGCAACCGCCCCGACATGCGGGCGTCCAGCCACGCCCCGGCCCCGGCGCCCGTCAGGCGGAACCGGCTGAACCCCGGCAGGTCCAGCACGCCCACGCCGTCCCGCACGGCCGCGCATTCCTCGGCCACGGCGGCAAACCACGGGCCCTGCCGCGCCCATGTGCGCTGCGCGGCCTCGGAGGTGTCGTCGCCGGGGCGGGCGTACCAGTTGGCGCGTTCCCACCCGTTATAGGCACCGAACTGCGCGCCAAGTTCGGCCACGCGGTCATGGTTCGGCCCCAGCCGCTTGCCCCGGCCCGCAGGCCAGGCGTGATGCGTAAAATGGATGGCATACTCGTGGCCATACACCTCCAACCCCTTGGCAACGCAGTAATCGTGATCTTCCCACCCGGTAAAGCGGCGCGGATCACACGACCACATGTCCCATTCCGTCGCGCCTTCGGTCACCCATTCGGCCAGAACCTTGCCCGCTCCGCCGCCCTGACAGATGCCAAAGGTGAAGACGCAGGCCTCGAACGCGTTCGGAACCCCCGGCATCGGGCCGATCAACGGGTTGCCGTCGGGCGTATAGGGGATCGGGCCGTTGATGACCTTTTGCAACCGCGCTTGCGCCAGCAACGGCACCCGCGCCATCGCGTCGTTGATGTGCCAGTCCAGCCGCTCCAGATCGTCGGGGAACAGCTGGAAGCTGAAATCGTCGGGCATCGGGTCGTCCGGGGTGGCCCAATGCGCGCGACAGGGGTTTTCATAAGGGCCAAGGTTGAAGCCCATCTTTTCCTGCCGCAGGTAATAGCTGCTGTCCACGTCGCGCAGCAGCGGGAGCTTGTGGCCCACCTCGGCCGTCCATGCGGCCAGTTCGGGGATGGTGTCGAACAGCAGGTACTGGTGGCTCATCACCATCATCGGCACACGGCGACCGAACAGCGCGCCGACCTGCGCGGCATAGTAGCCGCCCGCGTTCACTACGAATTCACACCGCACCTCTCCCTTTGGCGTCGTCAGCACCCATTCGGTCCCGGTCCAGCGCGCGGCGGTGACCGGGCAGAACCGTTCGATCCGCGCGCCCAGATCGCGCGCGCCCTTGGCCAGTGCCTGTGTCAGTTGCGCCGGGTCGATGTCGCCGTCGTAGGGATCGTAAAGCGCGCCGGTCAGATCATGGGTTTCGACAAAGGGATACCGCGCGCGGATCTCGTCGGGGCCCAGCACGTCAAGGTCCATGCCCTGATAGCGGCCCATGCCCTTGACCCGCTGGAATTCGCGCAACCGCTCTTGCGTGTGGCCAAGCCGCACCGACCCGGTGACGTGGTAATTCATCGGATAGCCGACCGCGTGGCCCAAGCCACGGTAAAGGCCCGCCGAATAGCGCTGCATGTTCATGATCGACCAGGACGAGGAAAACGTCGGCACGTTGCCTGCCGCGTGCCATGTGCTGCCGGCGGTCAGTTCGTTCTTTTCCAGCAGCAGCGCGTCGGTCCAGCCCGCGCGCGCCAGATGGTAAAGGCACGAGGCGCCCACCACTCCGCCGCCGATGACGACCACCCGAGCCTGCCCTGGAACCGCGTTCATCCTGCCCCCGAATCCTGCCTGCGCCGCCATCACGGCCGCGTCTTGCCCCCCTGCCTGCGCCAGTGGGGTGCCGGGGCAGTATCCACCCGCGCCGCCCGGCTTTCAATTCGCGCGAGGCTGGGGTATTGATCGGAAAATCCGATCAGGGACCGTCATGCAACCCGACCAGATCGCCACGTTTCTGGACCTTGTGGAAAGCCGCAGCTTTCACCGCACCGCCGATCGGCTGGGGGTGACGCAGTCCACCGTTTCAGCGCGGTTGAAGGCGCTGGAGCAGGCGCTTGGCGTCACGCTGTTCACCCGCAGCCGGGCCGGAACCGACCTCACGACCGAAGGGCTGCGGTTTGAACCGCATGCGCGGGCCTTGCGGGCAGAATGGGCGGCGGCGCTGCGGGCGGCGGGGGGCGCGGGCGCGCAGGCGATGGTGGTGCGCGTGGGCATCCAGCACGATCTGGTGGGCGGGCGGCTGGCGGACTGGCTGGCCGGGTTCCGCGCGGCGGTGCCCGAGGCGGGGTTCTACATTGAACTCGATTACTCCGCCCAGATGTGCGCGGACCTGATTGCCGGGGCGCTGGATTTCGCGGTGATGTTCAGCCCGCGCGCGCATCCGGACCTGCATTTCGTCACGCTGGGCGACATGCGGTTTCGCATGGTCAGCACCCATGCCGCGCGGCTGTCCGAGGTGGACCCGGCGCGCTATGTGCTGGGCAATTATGCCCCCGCTTTTGCCAGCGCGCACCGGCTGGCGCTGCCGCATCTGCACGAGGCCCCGGTCACGGTGGGTCAGGCGGCAGCCGTGGCAGGGCTCGTCACGGGCTTTGACGGCAGCGCCTACGTGTCCGAGGATGCCGCACAGGCGCTGGTCGCGGCGGGGGCGGTGCGGCTGGTGGCCGAGGCCCCGGTGTTGACCCAGCCGGTGCATGCGGGAATGGCGCTGCGCCAGCGCACCGCACGGTTGCAGGCGCGGTTGCTGGCCATCGTGCGCCACCAGTTCGGCGTGCGCCGCCCCGGACCCGCGCCGGGGCGAGCCGGCTGAGGGCCGTCTGTGCGACCCGGCGCCGGGGGGCTGTCTGCCCCCCGGACCCCCCGAGGATATCCGGATCAGCGCGAAGGGGCGGGCGGGAAGGGGCGTTCCCAGCTTGACCACAGGTCCGGGCCTTCGGTCTGCGCGGCGGTCAGGTGCCAGCGGGGGGCATCGGCCAGCCGGGCGATGGGGAGCGCCCCAAGACCGGGGCGGCCGTCGGCCCCCAGCGTCAGGCCCGCGCCGAACACTTCGAGCCGGTCGACAAGGCTTGCGGCAAGGAGCGCCGCCGCGACCTGGCCGCCGCCTTCGCAGAGCACCCGCGTGAGGCCGAGCACGCCAAGTGTCGCCATCATCGCGGCGGGGTCGAGGCCCGTGGCGGTGGCGGGAACCTCGATCAGCCGGGCGCCAAGGGCGGACCATGCCGCGCGCGCGGCCTTTGGCGCTGCGGGCCCGTGCAAGAGCCAGAGCGG
>JAUXPG010000442.1 GCA_030683915.1 Gemmobacter sp. | reverse complement strand
GCGCACATTGCCCGGCCACGGCGCCTGCAGCAGCTGCGCGGCTTCTTGTGCCGTCACCTGCGGGGCGTCGCAGCCGTATTCCTCGGCAAACTGTTCGGCCATGCGGGTGAACATGAGCAAGATATCCTCGCCCCGCATCCGCAGGGGCGGCAGCGTGATCTTCATGGCGCCCAGCCGGTAATAGAGATCAGGGCGCAGCAGATCCTCCAGCGTCTTGTCGGGGGCGTGTTCGTTGCAGATGGCGATGATGCGGGTTTCGGGCGGGGTGCCCTGTTCGTTGATCACCGTCAGAAGCCGGGCCTGCAAGGCGTTGGGCAGCGCCTCGATATCCTCAAGGCACAGGGTGCCGCCGCGCGCCTCTTCCACCAGCGGCAGGCCGCTGCCTTCGGTCGCGGGGCCGAACAGGCGCTGTTCCAGCACCGATTCCGAATAGGCGGCGCAGGAAATGGTGACGAACTTGCGGCTGGCGCGCGGGCCGACGGCGTGCAGCGCATGGGCCACCAGCGTCTTGCCGGTGCCGGTTTCCCCGTCGATCAGCACGTGGTTGTCGGCCTGCCCAAGGTCAAGGATATCCTCGCGCAAGCGTTCCATCGCGGGGCTGGTGCCGATGAGTTTCTTCATCAGCGTGCCACCGTCCGACAGTTCGCGCCGCAGCGCGCGGTTGTCGAGCGTGAGGCGGCGCTGGTTGGTCGCCTTTTTCGCCAGTTCGGTCATGCGGTCGGGGTTGAACGGCTTTTCCAGAAAGTCGAAGGCGCCGATCCGCATCGCCTCGACCGCCATCGGCACGTCGCCATGCCCGGTGATCATGATGACCGGCAGGCCGGAATCCATGCCCATCAACCGCTTGAGCAGCGCCATGCCATCCATGCCCGGCATCTTGATGTCCGAGATCACCACGCCGGGAAATTCGGGCCCGATGGCCTTGAGCGCCTCTTCGGCGCTTGCGTGGGTTTCGGTGTCGAACCCCGACAATGCCAGCCACTGGCTGATCGAAGCGCGCATGTCCGCCTCGTCATCGACAATCGCCACCTTCATCGCCCGTGCCATACAAATCCCTCACTCGGCTGCTTTTGCCGCCTTGTCCAGTACCGGAAGCGACAGGTCGAATACAGCCCCGCCGTCTTCACCATTCCGCGCGGTCAGCCGACCACCCAGATCCGACGCGATTCCCGACGAGATCGCCAGCCCCAGACCCACCCCTTCGCCGGGCTTCTTCGTGGTCCAGAACGGTTCGAACAGTTTGTCGAGATCGCTGATGCCGGGGCCGTTGTCGGCCACGGTCAAGGTCGCTGTTTCGCCGATGGTCAGCGTCAGGTCGATGCGGGGTTCCGCCACCGCGCGTGTCGCGTCAAGCGCGTTGCGCAGCAGGTTGATGATCACCTGTTCGAGCCGGATACGGTCGGCCATGACCATCACCGGGGCGCGGGGCATGGCGCGGCTGATGCGGACGCGGCGCGGTTTGAGCTGCGGTTCCATCATGCTCAGCGCCTCGCCGATGCAGGATTTGAAATCCACCGGCGCAAACGCCTCGCCGCCCTTGCGGGCATAGGATTTCAGCTGCCGGGTGATGGCGCCCATGCGGTCGATCAGGTCGTCGATGCGTTGAAAGCTCGACATCGCCTCGTCGGGTTTGCGGCGCTGCAACAGCAGGCGCGCGCCGGCCAGATAGGTCTTCATCGCGGCCAGCGGCTGGTTCAGCTCGTGGCTGACCGCCGCCGACATCTCGCCCAGCACCGCCAGCTTGGAGGATTGCGCCAGGGTCTGTTCGGCGACGGCAAGGTTTTCCTGCATGCGTTGGCGCTCCGCGATTTCCCGCTGCAAACGCGCGTTGAGCAGGCGAAGTTCCGCAGATTCGCGCTGGAAGGCACGACTTTCTGATTGGGCCTGCCGCGAGGTGAGCCAAAAGCCCGCGGCCAGCAGCAGCGCGAAGCCCATGATTTCCATCGCCAGAAAGGCGTTGACGCGCTCGCGCACCGAATCGTAGCGCGAAAACACCACCATCCGCCAGCCCCGGAACGGCACGCGCGCCTCGGTCCGCATCACGGCCTCGCCCTTCACATAGGCGTCAGGCGGCGATTGCGTCCAGTCGGCGGTGACCTTCCATGCCCGTCCGATGGCGGTCGGCGGGTCGCGCACGGCCAAGGCCTCGTCCAGCGGCAGGCCGCGCCAGCGCGGTTCGGTGGCAAGGATGACCTGTCCCTCGCTGTCAAGCACCGCCACCGCATCGGTCAACCCGGCCCATGCGCGTTCGTATTTCATCAGGTCGACTTCGACCACGATCACCCCGCGCGACCGCCCGTCGGCCATCAGCGAGCGCGAGAAGGTAAAGCGGTAGCCCCCGGCCTCGCGCCGCCACGAGGTGAAGATGGTTTCCTTGCCGCGCTGCGCCTCGACGTAATAGGGCTGGTTGCGGTGGCTGGTGCCCAGACGGTTGCGGTCGGTCGCGGCGACGGTGCGGCCTTCGGCGTCGAGCAGCAGCATCGAGGCGGTGCCGAGTTCGTCCTGCAGATTGATCAGCCGCTGCGAGGTGATGGAATAATCGCCACGGTCCAGCGCGCCGGTCAGGGCCGGGTCGCGCGCCAGCAGCAGCGGAACGATGGAATTTCGCTGAAGCTCCGACATCAGGTTGCCGGTATAAAGCGCCATCCGCACCTCGGCCCGGTTGCGCGTGGCCTCGGTGAACCGCTCGGTCAGGAACTGGTGGGTGTACCACACCACGGCGACGGCAAGCCCCACCACGGCAAAGGCAACAGCCCGCAACGCCATCTGCCGGCGCCGCGCCGTCCTGTCCACGATGTCGTCAGGCATGTTCATGGCGCGCAGTCTAGGGCCGGGGGCGCGGCGCGTCCAGCGGCGCGGGATCAGGCCTGCGCCAGAATGCCCCCGAGCGCGCGAAACATCGCCGCCCCGTCGGTCGGGCCAAGTGCCGGGTCGGCGGCACGTTCGGGATGCGGCATCAACCCCAGCACCCGGCGGTTGGCCGACAGCACGCCCGCGATGTCGCGCGCCGCCCCGTTGGGGTTCTCGACATAGGTAAAGGCGATCCGGTCCTCGGCCGCCAGCGCGGCAAGGGTTTCGGGGTCGGCCTGATAGTTGCCGTCGTGATGCGCGACCGGATAGGTCACCACCTGCCCGGCGGCATAGCCCCGGGTAAACGCACTGTCGGCGGTCGCCACCCGCAGCGCGACGGGTTTGCAGATGAATTTCAACCCGGCATTGCGCATCAGCGCACCGGGCAGCAGCCCGGCTTCGGTCAGCACCTGAAAGCCGTTGCAGATGCCCAGCACGAACCCGCCCCGGTCGGCATGGCGCGCGACCGCGGCCATCACCGGCGCGCGGGCGGCGATGGCGCCGCAGCGCAGGTAATCGCCGTGGCTGAACCCGCCCGGAATGCCCACCACATCCACCCCGGCGGGCAGGTCGGTGTCCTTGTGCCAGACACGCGCCACGTCAAAGCCCGCGCGTTCAAAGGCGACGGCCAGATCGCGGTCGCAGTTCGATCCGGGAAAGGTGACGACAGCGGCTTTCATGGCAGGACTCCTGACGCGTGGGATGCGGGCCTTCTAGCCGAAGGTGCAGCACGGTTCCAGCCCCGCTTCGCTTCGATCCAAATATCCTCGGGGTTCTCCAAGGGGCGGAAAGCCCCTTGGACGGGGGGTGCGGGGGGCTGGCCCCCCGCCGGTTCCCCCCTGCCCCGGCGCTTTGGGCCTCAGCCCTTGTCGAAGGCGCGCAGCCGGGCAATCAGGCTCGAGGTGTCCCACCGCCCGCCGCCCATCTTCTGCACGTCCTTGTAATACTGATCGATCACCGCCGTCCCCGGCAGGCTGGCGCCGATCTCGTCGGCGGTGGCAAGGCAGATGCCAAGGTCCTTGCGCATCCAGTCCACCGCAAAGCCGAAATCGAACTTGTCGGCCAGCATGGTCTTGTGGCGGTTGACCATTTGCCAGCTTCCCGCGGCGCCGCCCTGGATCACATCGACCACCGCCTCGCCGTCAAGGCCGGCTTTCTGCGCGAAATGCAGCGCCTCGGCCAGTCCCTGCACCAGACCGGCAATCGCGATCTGGTTGACCATCTTGGCCAACTGGCCCGACCCGCTTTCGCCCAGCCGTTTCACGGTGCGGCCATAGGCCGCCATCACCGGCTCGGCGGCGGCATATTGCGCGGCATCACCGCCGCACATGATCGACAGCACGCCGTTTTCGGCCCCCGCCTGCCCGCCCGACACCGGCGCATCGATGAACCCGAGGCCCTGCGCCGCCGCTGCCGCCGCCATCTCGCGCGTCACCTGTGCCGAAACGGTGGTGTGGTCCACGAACACCGCACCCGGCGACATGCCGGCAAAGGCGCCGTCCGGCCCGGTGCAGACCGCGCGCAGGTCGTCGTCATTGCCAACACAGGCCATCACAAAGTGCTGGCCCGCCGCCGCCTCGCGGGCGGTCGCCGCCCGTGCGCCGCCATGCTTGGCCACCCAGGCCTCGGCCTTGGCGGCGGTGCGGTTCCAGACCGTCACCTCGTGCCCCTTGGCCGCCAGATGCCCGGCCATCGGGAACCCCATCACCCCCAACCCCAGAAACGCGATCCGTGCCATGCCTTCCCCCTTCGTCTGCTTTGGTCTAACTTGCGTCCGACCGATACCCTGCCCCGCGACCGGAGCAAAGCCCAAATGCCCACCGCCTTTCGCTGGCTCCTGCGCAGCTTCACCGCGCTGCTGGTGCTGCTTGCCCTTGCGCTGGCTTTCCTGTGGACCGTGCTCAGCCGGTCGATCCCCGACTATGGCGGCACCTGGCGGGTGGCGGGAATTTCCGGCCCGATGGAGATCGTGCGCAGCAACGCGAATGTGCCGCATATCTTTGGCCCCACCGATGAGGACGTGTTCTTCGGCCTTGGGTTTGCCCATGCCCAGGATCGGCTGTGGCAGATGACCATGCTGCGGCGCACCGCGCAGGGGCGGCTGTCGGAACTGTTCGGGTCGCGCACCGCACGCATCGACGAATTGCTGCGCCGGCTGGACATCTACGGGTTGGCGATCGAGTCGGTGGCAGCGCAGGACCCCGAAACCATCGCGGCCCTCGAAGCCTATGCCCGCGGCGTCAACGCGTGGCTTGCACAGGTCAATGACGGCGCGCTGGGGCGGGGGGCGCCGGAATTCTTTCTGTTCGACCCGGAAATCTCCGTCTGGCAGCCTGCCGATTCCATCGCCATCATCAAGCTGATGGGCCTGCAACTGTCGGCGCATCTGGAGGCCGAGGTGTTGCGCGCCCGTGTCTCGATGCTGCTGAGCCCCGAGCGGTTGCGCGACATCCTGCCCGACGATCCGGGGCAAGGGGTGGTGGCGCTTCCCGACTTTGCCGCGCTGTTTCCGGGTGTTTCCCCCTCCCATGCCGCGCTGGACATCGAATCCGACCCGCTGTCGCCGTTTCCGCGCCGCGCCTTTGCCGGAGCGTCGAACGCATGGGCCGCCGCGCCGCGTCGCGCCGCCGCCGGGGGGGCCTTGTTGGCCAACGACCCGCATCTCGGGTTCACCGCACCCGCGATCTGGTATCTCGCGCGGCTGGAACTTGCCTCGGGCGGGGTGATCGGCGGCACCATCCCCGGTGTTCCGGTGGTGATGGCGGGGCGGTCCGAAGGCTTTGGCTGGGCGCTGACATCGAGCTATCTCGACGATCAGGACGTGTATCTGGAAAAGCTGAACCCCGACACGCCCGAGGAATACCTGACCCCCGCCGGGTGGAAGCCGTTCGAGACGCGCCGCTCCATCGTGACGGTGCGCGATTCCGACCCGCTGACCCTGACCCTGCGCTGGACCGAGAACGGCCCCGTGCTTCCCGGCACCCATTACGATCTGGCCAGCGTCACCCCGCCCGGCCATGTCGCCTCGGTGCGCTGGACCGTGCTTGACCCTGCCGACCGTTCGATGTCGGCCGCGATGCGGCTGATGCGCGCGCAAAGCGTCGCGCAAGGCATCGCGGCTGCGGCGGACTATGTCGCGCCGTCGCAGAACGTGACGATGGCCGACCGCGACGGCATCGCGATGGTGACCATCGGCCGCGCGCCTGCGCGCGACCCGCGCCACCAGACCCAAGGCCGCATGCCCAGTCCCGGCTGGCTGGAGGAAAACCGCTGGCAGGGGTTCTTGCCCTATGACAGCAACCCGCGCGTGATGAACCCCGAAACCGGCATTCTGGGCAACACCAACAACAAGACGGTGGACCGCCCCTTCCCCGATCACATCAGCTTCGAATGGGGCGACACCCAGCGCATCCAGCGCTGGTTGCGGTTGATGCGGGCGCGCGACGTGCATACCCGTGAAAGCTTTATCGAGGCGCAGTTGGACACCGTCAGCCCCGCGGCGCGCACCTTGCTGCCGCTGGTGGGGGCGGAACTGTGGTTCACCGGCACGCCCGCCCCCGCCGGCACGCCCGAGCGCCGCCGCCAGCAGGCGCTGACGCTGCTGGCGGAATGGAACGGCGAAATGAACGAACATCTGCCGGAACCGCTGATCGCGATGATGTGGCTGCGGGTGTTGCAGGACCGGCTGATCCGCGATGAGCTTGGGCCGCTGGCCGACGAATTCACCCATATCGAGCCGGATTTTCTGGAACGGGTGTACCGCAACGTCGATGGCGCGGCAAAATGGTGCGACATCATCCAGTCCTCGCCCGAGGAAAGCTGCGCCGATCTGGCGCGCATCGCGCTGGACGAGGCGTTGCTGCGCTTGAGCGAACGGTATGGCGGCAACATCGAAAGCTGGCGCTGGGGCGACGCGCATCAGGCCACCCACGACCACCCGACCCTGGGGCAGGTCGCGGTGCTGCGCCATCTGGTCAACATCCGGCAGTCCACCTCGGGCGGGGATTTCACCCTGATGCGCGGGCGCACCAGCGGCAAGGACCCGGACCCGTTCCTGAACGTGCATGGCGCGGGCTATCGCGGGGTTTATGATTTCGCCGACCCCGACAGTTCGGTGTTCGTGACATCGACCGGGCAATCGGGGCATCCGCTCAGCCGGTTCTACGACGATCTGGGCGAGTTGTGGCGGCGTGGCGAATACATTCCGATGTCGCTTGATACCGGGTTGGCCAAGGCGGCGGCAGTGGGGATCACGCGGCTGGAGCCGCGCTGACCCCTTGGCAAGGTGCCGCGCGGCCCCCATGTTGCATGGCAAAGGAGACGCCGATGCCCCTGCCCCGTTTTGCCGTTCTGCTCGGTGCCGTGTTGGCCGCCGCTGCGGTCAGCGTCGCGGCGCTGACGTTACTGGGTCCGCAGGCGCTCGCGCTGGCCGGGGTGCTGGCCGCCGTCGCCGCGCTTGCGCTGCGGGTGTGGCGATGATCGGCGGGGGCCGCGTGCTGCTGATCGCCTGTGGGGCGCTGGCGCACGAGATTCTGGCGATCAAACGCGCGAATGGTTGGGACCATCTGGACCTGCAATGCCTGCCCGCCAATCTGCACCTGTGGCCCGACCGCATTCCGGATGCGGTGGCCGAGGCCGTCCAGACCCACCGCGCCGCCTACGACCGGGTGTTCGTCGTCTATGCCGATTGCGGAACCGGCGGGTTGTTGCAGGCGCGCTGTGCCGAGCTCGGGGTCGAGATGGTGGAAGGGCCACACTGCTATGCCTTCTTCGAAGGGCTGGAACGGTTCGCGGCGCTGGACGAGATCGATGCCTTTTATCTGACCGATTTTCTGGTCCGCCAGTTCGATGCCTTCGTCTGGCGTCCGATGGGATTCGACCGCCACCCCGAACTGATCACCATGATGTTCGGCAATTATGCCAAGCTGGTCTATCAGGCCCAGACCGACGATCCCGCGCTTGACACGCTGGCCCGCGCCCACGCCGCCCGGCTGGGCCTGGCCTATGAGCGACGCCTGACGGGTTATGGCGATCTCGTCCCCGCCCTCGCCCACGCGGCCGCATTCTGACCCTTGCATCGCCCCGCCCGGCCCGCTATGACCCCCGCCACGGACAGTTGGCCGAGTGGTCGAAGGCGCACGCCTGGAAAGTGTGTAGGCGGGGAACCGTCTCGAGGGTTCGAATCCCTCACTGTCCGCCATTAATTCCGGCAAGTCATTGTTTTACATAGAAAATATGTGGAGCGGATTGTCCTGCGTGTCATCCGAAGTGCATCACTGAAAACGCTTGAAAGCGCTTCCTGAGAACGCTGCTGGGTCCGGCCATGCCGGAGGCTTCGACCCGGTCCGGGTCTCCTGAAAGCGCGCGTTCCGCGCATTATCTTTTTCTCAATCCGCCCTGCATCCGCTTCCGTCCCGTTCAAGGGGCGAGCGCCGCGCCATGCGCGTCGGTTGCGTCGGGGCCCGTGTCCTCGCCTCCGGCTGCGGGGCGCACCAGCACCGCCTTCACCCCCTGGACCGGGCCGTTCGCGGTCGCGGGTCGGGCTGCGCCCTCCCCCCTCTGCCCCGCCGAAAACACGGGTTTTCGCCAGACCAGTTGGAGGAGACGTCGCCCAGAGGCGGAGGGGGCAAAGGGCCCGGACCGCCGGACCAGAGGAGGCCACAGATGGCTAAGGTTCAGTTTGACGTCTATCAGGAAGACACGAACACGATTTTGGCAAAGATCGAGAAGGGACGCCCCCGTGGCGTCAGCCATGGAGCGGCGGTTCGGTGGTGGCGCTGCCTCAGA
>JAUXPG010000398.1 GCA_030683915.1 Gemmobacter sp. | reverse complement strand
GCCTTCATGCAGGCCACCGGCATGGTCAACGACCATCTGGTGACCTGCCCCAGCCATGCCGCCGTGGCGGCCTTGGGCGGGCCGCAGAAAATCAGCCGATCAACCGCTTGAACCAGCCCTTTTTCGGCGCATCGCCATCGGGCGGTGTATCGGGGCCTGCCTCGGCGCCGGTCTCGGGCTCGGCCGGGCCTTCCACGGCGTCCTGAAAGCGCGAAAAGAACTCCTCGGCCATCTTGCGCGCAAACCCGTCGATGATGCGGCTGCCCATCTGGGCCAGCTTGCCGCCGACCTGCGCGTCCACCTCATAGGCCAGCAGCGTGCCGGCCTCGCTCGGCGTCAACGTGACCCGCGCGGCGCCCTTGGCAAACCCGGCGGCGCCGCCCTTGCCTTCGCCCGAGATCGTGCAGCTTTGGCCTTCCACGATGTCCGACAGCTTGACCAGCCCGGTGAACCGCGCCTTGACCGGGCCGACCTTTTGCACCACGGCGGCCTCGAACCCGTCGGCGGCGTTGCCGGTCAGCTCCTCGCAGCCCGGCACGCAGGCTTTCAGCACTTCGGGGTTGAACAAGGCGGCCCAGACCACGGCGGGGGGGGCGGCGATATCGCGGCTGTCGTTCATCTGCATGGGTCGGACCCTCCCTGGGATACTTCGGGTCGCAGCATAGGGCGCCGGGCAGGCCGGGGAAAGACGGCTTTCGTCTGTCAGACCTTGGTCGTATCGCCGGGGCGTTTGCGCGGGGCGCGCGGCCTGCTATCGTCGCCCCAACCGAAGGAGCCCGCCATGATGCCCGGCCCCGTTGCCCTGATTGTTGATGACCACCCCTTGTTTTGTGACGCACTGGCGCTGACCTTGCGCACCGTCGCTGGCTTTGCCGGGGTCGAGGCGGTGCACAGGCTGGATGCCGCGCTGGCCCGGCTGGACGCGGGGCTGCGCCCGGATGCGGTGGTGCTGGACCTTGATCTGCCCGATGTCGACGGGATGGACGGCATCCTGCGCCTGCGCGCCGCGCTGGACGCGCCGGTGATGGTGGTGTCCTCAATGGCCGACGACCGGTTGGTGGCGGCGGCACTGGCAGCGGGGGCGGCGGGCTTTGTGCCCAAGCATTCGGGCCGCGAGGTGTTCCGCGCCGCGTTTCAGGCGATGGCGCGCGGCGACCGCTGGCTGCCCGAAGGGTACACCCCCCCCGCCCCCGGTGCCGCGACCGCAGGACAAGAGGCCGTGGCCCGCCTTGCCCAGTTGACCCGCCAGCAAGCCCGCATTCTGGAACTGATCTGTCAGGGCATGCTCAACAAGCAGATCGCCTTTGACCTCTCTATCGCCGAAACCACCGTCAAGGCGCATGTCACCGCCATCATGCGCAAACTTGGCGTGCAAAGCCGCACGCAGGCGGTGCTGATCGCCCAGCAGGCGCGGTTCTCCAGCCTGATGCCCGAGGGCTGAAGGGCTGCCCGCCGGGTGCGGCGTCAGGGGCTTCGCTTCGGCCACGCCTCCCGGCTTTTCCGGTCCGCCTCGGCCGCTTGGGTGGCAAGGGTCTGCAGGCGGCGCGCCAGCACCGCGATCATCCCGATGTGATAGGGCACGGTCAAAAGCAGGATCCAGCCCATCGGCTGCCACCCCCCGAATATCCCCGCGACACCGGCAACGGCCAGCGACAGCACAAACGACACGATCACCGCGACCAGAATGGGCAGGCCGTTGCCGCCGTTGACCCTGCCCTTGATGGCCGCCCGGTCGACGAAGAACCCGGTCAGGATGATCGCGAGCGAAAGCGCGCCGGCAATGCCGAGAAAGAGGGTCATGCGAACGTCGGCTCCTTGTGCGGCCGCCCGTCGGCCCGCCCGGCCCCTGTGCATCCGACAGGGCGCCGGTGTCAACAGCACGGCGCGCGCGATCGGGCCGCATCTTGGGGCCCGGTTGCCAAGCAGGCTTTCCTTGCCCCCCGCTCTGCCCTAGCCTGCGCGGCGGGGGAGGATGATCGGAATGCGCGAACGCCTGATGCCCGTCAGCGACTGCGCCGCCGACGATCCGGCGGCGGCGGCCACCTTGTGCCGGGGGCTTGGGCCGGGGCCCTTCGCGCTCGTCATCCTGTTCGTCTCGCCCGAGGCGGCGCTGCCGCCGCTGCTGGAGGCCATGCGCGCCTGTCTGGACGATGGTGCGCCGGTCATCGGCTGCACGACGGCAGGCGAGATCGTGGGCGGCTACACCGAAGGCCGCATCGTCGCCGCCGCCCTGCCGGCCGCGCATTTCGCGGCGGAAACCCTGCTTGTTCCCGACCTTGGCGCGCTGGACCCCGATGCGCTGATCGGTGCGCTGATCCGCGCGCGCGGCGCGCTGGCCCGCGCCCGCCCGGACTGGGACCACGAATTCGCCTTCCTCATGGTCGATGGCCTGTCCGCCAAGGAAGACGAACTGACCGCCGCGCTTGCCTCCGGCCTTGGGCCGGTGCCGCTGTTTGGCGGGTCCGCCGCCGACGGCACGCGGTTTCGCGAAACCTTCGTGCTGCACGGCGGGCGCGCGCTGCGCCATGCCGCCGTGGTCGCGCTGGTCCGCACCGACTGCCCGGTGCGGGTGTTCAAGACCGACCACCTGCACCCCACCGCCACCCGTATGGTCGTGACCGAGGCCGACCCCGCCCGCCGGATCGTGCACCGCATCAACGCCGAACCCGCCGCGCGGGAATACGCCCGCCTTGTGGGCAAGGACCCTGCGCAACTGTCGCCCTTCACCTTTGCCGCGCATCCGGTCGTCGTGCGGATCGGCGGGCGCCACCATGTCCGCGCCATCCGTCAGGTGGACCCGAACGGCGACCTGATCTTTTACTCCGCCATCGACGAAGGGCTGGTGCTGACCCTGGCCGAACCCGCCGACATGGTCGCCCACCTCGAGACGGAACTGTCGGCCCTTGCCCGCCCCGACCCGCCCGCGGCCATCCTGGCCTGCGACTGCGTGCTGCGCCGGATGGAGGCGCAGGAAAAACAACTGTCGGGCCGCCTGTCCGAAATCCTGCGCGCCCACAACGTCGTGGGCTTTTCCACCTATGGCGAACAGCTCAACGCCATGCACGTCAACCAGACCCTGACCGGCGTCGCCATCTACCCCCCGCCCGCCCGATGACCCACGGCCTGCTCAACCCCGCCGATTCGCCCGACCGCCAGCGCGAAAAGCTGCTCACCATCCTTGATGTGCTGATGCGCCGCGTCGAACAGACCACCGATGCCAGCGGCGCCGCCTATGCCCAGTTCGAACGCGCCGCCATGCTGGAGGATCTGGTCCGCGAACGCACCCGCGATCTGGAACGCGCGCTCGATCTGCTCAACCAGTCCAACGCCCAACTCGCCGGCGCGATGCGCGAGGCCGACGCCGCCCGCCGCAACCTCGCGGATGCCATCGAGACGGTGCAGGAGGGATTTGCCCTTTTCGATCCTGCCGATGTGCTGGTGATGTGCAATTCCCGCTTCGGCATGCACATGTCCGACATCCGCCCCCATCTGCGCCCCGGCCTGACATTTGTGGGCTATGTCGGGCTGGTCAGCCGCTCGTGCCACCTGTCCTTGCCCCAAGGCGTCACACCCGACGACTGGGCGGTCGGCCGGTTGCGCCGCCATCAGGACCGGCACGTCATCTTCAACGTCCAGATGGATGGCGACCGCTGGGTGCAAGTGTCCGAACACCGCACCCGCGACGGCGGCACCGTGATCTTGCAGACCGATGTGACCGAAATCATCCGCACCGAACGGCTGGAACGCGGCAAACTGCTGGACGATCAGGCCCGCATCGTGCGCGCGACGCTGGACCACATCAGCCAAGGGGTCTGCATCTTTGATGCCGAAGGCCGCCTGCTGGGCTGGAACGACCGGGCGGCAACGCTGCTGGCCATCCCGCGGGCGCGGTTCCGGCTGGGGCTGGGGTTCGACGATCTGGTGACGCGGCTGCAATCCGATCTCAGCCTTGTCGGCGGTGCCTCGCTCTCGGACCTGCGCTCATGGGTCCACCAGCCCGCCCCGCGCCCCGCGCTGCACTTTCAGGTCCAGCGCGATGGCGGCGACCTGATGCTTGATGCCTTCGCCCAAGGTATGCCCGATGGCGGCTTCGTGATTTCGTTCACCGATGTCACCGCCGAACGGCAGGCCATCGCCGCCCTGTCGCGCGCCAACGAAACGCTCGAGGCGCGGGTCGCCGCCCGCACGCTGGAACTGGAGGATGCGCTCTCGCAGGCCGAACGCGCCAATTCCGCCCGCTCGCGCTTTGTCGCCGCAGCCAGCCACGACCTGCTGCAACCGCTGTCGGCCGCGCGGCTTTTCCTTGCCTCGGCGGGGGACGAACGCGTGCCCCCCCGCGCCCGCGACGCGCTGACCAAGGCGGGGGCCGCGCTCGACAGCGTGGAAACCATTCTCGAAGCCCTGCTCGACATTTCGCGGCTGGAAAGCGGGCGCGCGGCGGTCAGCATGGCGCCGGTGGCGCTGGGGCCGATGCTGGCGCGGCTGGCCGATGAATTCGCCCCCAGCGCCGCCAGCAGGGGGCTGCGCCTGCGCGTGCGCCAGACCGATGCCGTCGTGCTGTCCGACGCCAGCTATCTGCGCCGCATCCTGCAAAACCTCATCGGCAACGCCGTACGCTATACCGTGGCGGGTGGCGTGCTGGTGGGGGTGCGGGCCTCGGGCGCGCATGTGGTGGTGGTGGAAATCATCGACACCGGCCCCGGCATCCCCGAGGAGGAACACGAAAACATCTTCCGCGAATTCCACCGCCTGAATGCCCGCGCTTCGGCGTCCGAAGGGCTGGGCCTCGGGCTGGCCATCGTCGAACGCGCGGCGGGGCTGCTCGGCCACCCGCTGCACCTGCACAGCCGTGTCGGACACGGCACCCGGTTCCGACTGCGGCTGGGCCGGGCCGAAGCCGCCGTCACCCCGCGCCCGCCCCCGCCCCCACCCGCCCCTGCGCGCGATCTGGTGGGGTTGCTGGTGGAACCCGACGCGGGCCTGCGCGCGGCGGCGGTGCATCTGCTCGAAGGGCGCGGCATGGCGGTGCTGGAAACCGCAACGGCGGCCGAGGCCCAAGCCCTGCTGCATGAATTGGGCATCCTGCCCGATTTCGTGCTGGTCGATGGCCCCGGCGATGGCGGCGCGGCACTGGCGGGCTGGCAGGCGCTGCGCCCCGCGCTGGGGGGGCTGCCCGCGCTCGTGCTGTCGCCCGACCGCAGCGCGGGGTTCCGCGCCGCCGCTGCCGCCGAAGGCGCAGGCGTGCTGGCCAAACCGCTGGACCCTGCCGCGCTGGACCGCTTCCTCGCGCGCATCGCCCCGCCCGACGGCTAACCACAGGCGCGGGGCAAATCGTTAACGCATCGTTAAAACGCGCTGCCAACCCCTTGGAATCGTTCGGGCTGCCTCATGTCCCTCACGGGGACAGGGGCAGCACCATGTCCCGGTGCAGGATTCCGGCATCCAGATATTCCGGCCCCACCGCCTGAAACCCCAACCGCTCATAGAACCCCAGCGCATGGGTCTGGGCGCCCAGCTTGACCCGCGTGATGCCGGGTCGCGCGGCAAAATGCGCCACCCCGGCCCGGACCAGCGCCGCCCCCAGCCCGGTGCCGCGCTGGCTTGCCAGCACGCAAACCCGCCCGATCTTGCCGGTGGTCCCCTCCTCCAGCAGACGGGCGCTGCCCACCGCCACCCCGTCCACCCGCGCCAGCAGATGGACTGCCGCGTCGTCCTTGTCGTCGATCTCGTCGGCCTCCGGCACGCCCTGTTCCTCGATGAACACCACCCGGCGCAAGGCAAGGCAGGTCGCGACGTCGCGGGTCTGTTCGATGGTCACGCTCATGCGAACCAGTCCCGCAGGATACGCGCATAAATCGCCTTGAGCTGGTGGATGTGGGCAATCTCCACGTTCTCGTCCACCTGATGCATGGTCTTGCCGACAAGGCCGAATTCCACCACCGGGCAGTGGTCCTTGATGAACCGCGCGTCCGATGTTCCCCCCGAAGTGGACAGCACCGGCACCCGGTTGGTTTCCGCCTGCACCGCCCGCGCGACCAGGTCCGACAGCCGCCCCGGCGGGGTCAGGAAGCTTTCGCCGGAAATGGAAATCTCCATCCCTATCGCCACGCCGGTTTCCTGCGCCACCTTCTCCGCCTCTGCGCGCAACCACGCCGAAAGGCTGGCACCCGAATGAAGGTCGTTGAAGCGGATGTTCACCGTGCCCCGGCACGCGGCGGGAATGACGTTGTTGGCCGGGTTGCCGGTATCAATGGTGGTGATCGCCAGCGTCGAGGCGTCGAAATGGTCGGTTCCGGTGTCAAGCGTATGGCTGGCCAGCCGGTCCATCAGGCGCACCATTGCGGTCAGCGGGTTTCGTGCCCGGTGCGGATAGGCCGAATGCCCCTGCACGCCCTGCGCCGTCACATAGGCCGTCATCGACCCGCGCCGCCCGATCTTCATCATGCTGCCCATCTCGTCGGGGCAGGTCGGCTCACCGACCAGACAGTGCGTCATCGCCTCGCCTTGCGCGGCCATCCAGTCCAGCAGGGCCAGCGTGCCGTCACGGCCCACGCCTTCCTCGTCGCCGGTGATGGTCAGGATCACCGCGCCGTCTGGCGGGGTGTCGCGGACATAGTCGATGGCGGCGGCGGCAAAGGCGGCGACCGCCGACTTCATGTCCGCCGCGCCGCGCCCCCAGATGCGGCCGTCGCGGATCTCGGCGCCGAAGGGGTCGCACGACCAGTCGGCGGGGTTGCCCACCGGCACCACATCGGTATGCCCGTTGAAGCCAAAGCTGCGGGGATGGCCGCGCGCGCCCCAGCGGGCAAAAAGGTTGGGCACCCCCGCCCGGTCCACCCGCGTGCAGTCAAATCCGGCGCCGGTCAGCACGGTTTCCAGCAACTCCAGCGCGCCGCCTTCGACCGGCGTGACCGAAGGGCAGCGGATCAGCGCGGCGGTCAGCGCAAGCGGGTCCGACGGGTCAAAGGGCAGGGGGGCGGCAGGCATGGCACGGCTCCGGCTGGGGGTGGCCCGAGTGGTAGCCGCTGGCCCCGCCCGGTGCAACCGGGGCTGTGGCGGGGCCGCCACCCTCAAGGCGCGTCGTGGCGCAGGGGCGGTGACAGCCGGGGCGGCTGCGGGCAGACTGGCGGGGCAGAGGGCCGTGTCGCAATGGGGGCGGGCGGAACGGCGCGGGGCCGCCAGATAGGGCGCCCCGTCGGACGGAGGCGGAGTGGTGCAGGGCGCAGCAGGGATCGGCTGGCTGGTCAGTGGCGCCCGCGCGGTGCCGCGCTGGGCGTTGGAGGATATCCCGCTGCGGGCTGGCGTCCTTGCCATCGCGTTGGCCTCGGTGCCCGAAGACCCTGCAGTGCTGCTGGATGCGTTGGACGACGGGCGCGCGCTGACCCCGGTGCAGGGCCGGTTCTGGCCGGACGCTGACGCCGCATCGGGCCTGCCTGCGGGCCTGTCGGTGCTGGCCGGGCGCGGGGCAGGTGTGGTGGTGCGGGTGCGGGTGGGCCACTCCATGATGCGGTTTTCGCTGCCCGGGCCACTTCCCGCCGGGGCGGGGCCGATGGTGCTGCGCCACGGCTGGGCGGCGGGGACGGGCGCAGCACCGGGGCGGTGGTGGCTGGCGCTGGAAGGGGCCGACGGCCGCCCGGTGGTGCCGGGCGCGGCGGGGACGGGGGCGATGGCGCTGCCGGCGGGGTTGGTGCGGGTGGTCTGCGGCGGGCAGGGCACGCGGCATCGTCATGCGGCGGTCGGGGTCTGCGCGGTGCGCAAGGCCGCCGCAGGGCAGGGGCCCGCGCCTGAATTGCTGGCGCAAGGCGCGGCGCTGTCGGCGCAGGCGCTTGTCGCGGTTCCGGGGGGGCTGAGCCCGCTGGGGGCCTTGCGCGGCGGGGATGTGGTGCTGGACGATGCGGGCCAGCCCCGGCCCCTTGCCGCGGTGCGGCTGTTTCGGGTGCCGCCGGGATTTCCCTTCAGTCCCTTGCGGTTGCGGGCCGGACGCCTGCCCTTGGGCCAGGACCTGCTGGCCGGGCCGCAGGTGCGGCTGGCCTTTGCGGGCGATGATGTGGCGCGGCTGTTCGGCGCTGCGCGGGTGCTGGTGCCCGCGCGCCATCTGCCCGACCCTGTGCAGCGCCGGGCCGACCCGCAGGGCGCCGATTTCCTGATGGCGGTGGCGGTGCCTGCCGAAACAGCGGTGCTGCGGATCGGGGGGCTGGCCGTGGCCTGCCCCGGTGCCGCGCCGGGGCCGGGGCCATTGCCGCAGGTCCTGGGTGCGGCGGAAACCGCCGCGCTGATGGCCGATGGCGGCGACATGCGCCTGCATGCCGGTGCCGCCTAGGCCATTGGAAACTCAGTCGAAATACGGTGTGAGCACCGCGACGACGACCGAATTTTCATCCAGCGCGCGGTCCATCAGCGCGGCCTCGTCGGGTTCGATCACCTCGCCGGTGGCTTCGCGTTCGGCGCGGGTGCCGTGGCCTGTCACCTCCAGCACCGCGAGTTCCGCCTGCTGGAGGATGGCGACGGTTTCGCGCACGGCTTCGGCCTCATCCACGCCGGAAGCATAGCAAAGCAGCCCCGCGCCGGTGGCGCCGTTGGGCAGGCCATCGCCGGCCTTGCGGCCAACCTCGACCAGCAGGGTGTGGACCTGTTGCGGGCGCTTGGGCTTTGGGGTCTCGGTGGTCGGGGCGTCTGACATGTGGGGGCCTCCGGGCGGTGTGATCCGGGGCTTAGCAACAGCCGCCGCCGGGGGCAAGCGCCGGGCTTGCCAGTGGCGGGGCGACGGGCCTAGGGTGGGCGGGCCTGCGTCGGACCCATGTCGGAGATCTGTCGGGTGTGCGTCGGGTGCCGGGCGCGCGCACCGCGCCATGACGGAGCCTGCCATGCGTGCCCGCCTGTTCGCCCTGATGCTTGGTCTGCTGCCGCTGACAGGGTGCATCGACGCCGATCTCACGCTGGATTTTCAGGACGACAGCACCGTGGAGACGGTGATGGAGATCAGGTTCGGGCGCGAGCTGTTCGACCTGACCGGAAAGTCCCCCGAGGCGATGTGCAAGGACGGCACGGCGACGGTGGGGGCCGAAGTGGTGACCTGCGTGCAGCGGCGCACCAGCACGCTGGACGACTTCATCGCCGAGGTCGAGCGCCGCGCCGGTGCGGACCCTGCCGCCCGGATGCAGCAGGCTGCGCGGGTGGAGCGGCTGGACGGCAACCGCCTGCGGGTCACGCTGGATTTTGCCGGGCTGGCGGCTGCGGGCGGCCCCGAGGTGGCGCAGGCGCGGCAGATGGCCGGGTTGATGCGTGCGGCGCTGGCGGGCCACAGCTTTGTCTTCCGCGTCAAGGCGCCCAAGATCGAGGCGACCACCGGCACGCTGTCGGCGGATGGCAAGACGGCAGAGCGTGTCGTGCCGCTGAGCGCGATGGTGTCCGACACGCCGCCTGCGCCGTTTGTGACGACGCTGGCGTTCAAGTCGTGCTGGTTTGGCGTCTTCTGCTTTTAGGGTCGGTCGAGCCGCAGGCGCGGGGTGGCGGAGGGCGCGCCGACCTGGCCGATGACGGCGGCGGCGTCAAAGCCGTGGCGCGCAAAGATCGCCAGCACCTCGGCCACGGTGTCGGGGGCGCAGGCCACCAGCAGCCCGCCCGAGGTTTGCGGGTCGGTCAGCAGGGCGCGGGCGACCGGGGAAAACCCGTCGGGCAGCGCAATGTCATCGCCATAGCTGGCCCAGTTGCGGCCAGAGGCGCCGGTGATGTTGCCCGATTCGGCAAGGGCGGTGACACCGGCCAGCAGCGGCACCGCTGGCCAGTCGAGATGCAGGTCGGTGCCTGCGCCGCGTGCCATTTCCAGCGCATGGCCGCCAAGGCCGAAGCCGGTGACATCGGTCATGGCGTGGACGCCGGGCAGGCGGGCCAGATCGGGGCCGGGGGTGTTGAGCCGGGTGGTGGTGGCGATCATCCGGGCATAGCCTTCGGCGTCGAGCGCGCCCTTTTTCAGCGCGGCGGACTGGATGCCGACGCCAAGCGGTTTGCCCAGCACCAGCACGTCGCCGGGGCGGGCGGCGGCGTTGCGCCGCAGATGCGCGGGGTCCACAAGGCCAAGCGCGACAAGGCCGTAGATCGGTTCGACGGAATCGATGGTGTGGCCGCCCGCGATGGGGATCCCGGCGGCGGTGCAGGCGGCTGCCCCCCCGGCAAGGATGCGGCCGATGGTTTCGACCGACAGCACGCCGATGGGCATGCCGACCAGCGCCAGCGCCATGATGGGGGTGCCGCCCATGGCATAGACATCGGAGATGGCGTTGGTGGCGGCGATGCGGCCGAAATCATGCGGGTCGTCGACGATGGGCATGAAGAAATCGGTGGTGGCGACCAGCGCCTGATGGTCGTTCAGTTGCCAGACCGCGGCATCGTCCGAGGTTTCGATACCGACCAGCAGTTCGGGCGGCATGGGCAGCCCGGCGGTGCCGCGCAGGATGCCCGACAGCACGCCCGGCGCGATCTTGCAGCCGCAGCCGCCCCCGTGGGACAGCGAGGTCAGGCGGGGTTCGGCTGTGGTCATGACGTGGCTCCGGTCGGGTGGATGCGGCGGGTTTCGGCGGCGATGGTGGCGGCAAGGGCGTCAAGCCCCGTGGGGCCAAGGTCGGGGGCGTGCAGGTCGGTGACGGGCACGGTGACGCGGGCGCGGTGCTTGCGGTAGCGCGGGTCGTAGTGGTGTTCCATCAGCGCGGCGGCCAGCGCCTCATGCGCCCCCGCCCCGGCCAGCGCCTGCCATTCCGCGATGCGGTCGGCAGGCTGGTAGGGGCGCAGCCGGTCCAGCGTGGCCAGCAGGCGCGCGGGGTCGGCCACCACATCGGCATAGGCGCGGGCCAGATAGGCCGCGCGTTCGGGCAGCGGCGCGTCCAGCGCAAGGCGCGGCGCGCGGCACATCGCCTGCCAGAGCGCGGGCGGCAGGATGCGGTCGCCGACCTTGGCGCTTTCGGCCTCGATCACCACCGGGCGGGCCGGGTCAAGCGCCGCGAGCGCCATCGCCAGCCGGGTTTCAAAGCCGCGCGGGGCAGGTTGCGGGCCAAGGGCGCCAAACAGGGACCCGCGGTGGTTGGCCAGCGATTCGAGGTCGATCATCTGGATGCCGTGGGCCGGCAGCCGGGCCAGCAGGTCGGTTTTCGCCGAGCCGGTGTTGCCGTCCAGCAGCACGATCCGCAGGGTGGCCGGGATGTCGGACAGCGCCGCCATCACGAGCGCGCGCCACGCCTTGTAGCCGCCCGCAAGGGTTTCGACCCGCCAGCCGATCTGCGCGAGGATCGAGGCGAAGGACCCCGACCTTTGCCCGCCGCGCCAGCAATAGACCAGCGGGCGCCAGCCACCGGGCTTGTCGGCCAGCGGGCCCTGAAGGTGGCGGGCCGCGTTCTGTGCCACCAGCGCGCCGCCGACCTTGCGCGCGGTGAAGGGCGAGACCTGTTTGTAGATCGTGCCGACGCGGGCGCGTTCGGCATCGTCCAGCACCGGCAGGCTGATCGCGCCGGGCAGGTGGTCTTCGGCATATTCCGCCGGGGCGCGCACGTCGATGATGTCATCGAAGCGGTGCCGGGCAAGGTCGGACAGGCTGGTGAGGGTGACGGGCATGGCGGGGTTCTAGCGGAAGTGGCGCGGGGGCGGAAGGTGGCCCGTGCCGGCGTGGCGCGGCGGGGGGCGCTGCCCCCCTGGGCGGGGACGGCGCGCGTGGCGGGCGGCGCGCGGCCCCCCGGGATATTTGGATCAGAGCGAAGCCCGCAGCGCGGCGCGCAGGGCCGTGGCAAGGTGGTCGGCCCAGATCGGGGTGGCGCGGGGGCCGGGGTGGAACCCGTCGGGCGCCATCAGGTCGGGGGTGAGCGGCAGGGTGAGCGGCAGGTGCCAAAGGCCGGGACGCGCGGCGGCGGCGGCGGCGAG
>JAUXPG010000342.1 GCA_030683915.1 Gemmobacter sp. | reverse complement strand
ACGCCGGCGGTCCCCAGCCACAACGCTGCCAGCGCCGCCCCGACCTGACGTGCGATCCTGTCCATTCCGAGACTCCTGCCGATTGCGGGGCCGAGATTAGGCGCGGTCTTTCCGGCTGGCAAGTCACGCGCCTGTGCCTTTGGCTGCGCGTTGCGCCTTTCCTCGCCGCGCAGGCCGCACTAGAACCGGCAACAGACCGCGCGAAGGACCCCCTGTGATGGCCGAGACGTTCCGCCTGCTCATGGCCCAGTTGAACCCCACCGTCGGGGCGCTGGCCGCCAATGCCGCCCTCGCGCGTGCCGCCTGGGCCCAAGGGCGCGCGGCGGGGGCCGATCTGGTGGTGTTGCCCGAAATGTTCCTGACCGGATACCAGACACAGGATCTGGTCGCGCGTCCGGCCTTCCTGCGCGACGTCGCGGCGGAAATGGCGGCGCTGGCGGCGGCCTGCGCCGACGGGCCTGCGCTGGGGATCGGCGCGCCCGACCTGTTCCGCGGCGCGCTTTACAACGCGTGGCATGTGCTGGACGGCGGGCGCATCGCCACCACGATCCGCAAGCATCATCTGCCCAATGCCGACGTGTTCGACGAACACCGGCTTTACACCCCCGCGCAGGTGTCTGGCCCGTGGCGGCTGGGGCCGGTGCGGATCGGCACCCCGATCTGCGAGGACGCGTGGCACCCCGATGTGGCCGAAACGCTGGCCGAAACCGGGGCGGAACTCCTCATCGTGCCGAACGGGTCGCCCTATGCGCGCGGCAAGCAGGACATCCGCAGCCAGCTGATGGTGGCCCGCACGGTCGAAACCGGGTTGCCGCTGGTCTATCTCAACATGGTGGGCGGGCAGGACGATCAGGTGTTCGACGGTGCCTCGTTCGTGCTCAACCCCGGTGGGCGGCTGGCCGTGCAGTTGCCCGCGTTCGACAGTTGCACGCAACTGGTGGAATTCCGGCGGACCGAGGATGGCTGGCTGGCCGATCCCGGCCCGCTTGCGCATCTGCCCGACCCGTGGGAGGCGGATTACCGCGCCATGGTCGAATCGTTGCGCGACTATTTCGGCAAGTCGGGGTTTTCGCGGGCCTTGCTGGGCCTGTCGGGCGGCATCGATTCCGCGCTGGTGGCTGCGATCGCCGCCGATGCGCTGGGGCCGCAGAACGTGCACTGCGTGATGCTTCCGTCGGAGTTCACCTCGGCCGCCTCGCTCGAGGATGCGGCGGCGGTGGCGGGGGCGCTGGGCGCGCGGCTCGATACCCTGCCCATCGAAGGCCCGCGCGCAGCGGTAAGTGCCGCTCTTGCCCCGCTTTTTGCCGGGACCACGCCCGACCTGACCGAAGAGAACATCCAGTCACGCCTGCGCGGGCTGCTGCTGATGGCGCTGTCCAACAAGTTCGGCGCCATGCTGCTGACCACCGGCAACAAGTCCGAGGTCGCCGTGGGCTATGCGACGATCTATGGCGACATGGCGGGCGGCTACAACCCGATCAAGGATCTCTACAAGACCCGCGTGTTCCAGACCTGCCGCTGGCGCAACGCCAACCACCGCCCCTGGATGCTGGGCCCGGCCGCCGAGGTCATCCCCCCCCGCGTGATCGACAAGCCCCCCAGCGCCGAACTGCGCGCCGACCAGAAGGACGAAGACAGCCTGCCGCCCTACCCGGTGCTGGACGCCATTCTGGAAGGGCTGGTGGACCGCGAGGTGTCGGTGGCCGATCTGGTCGCCGAAGGCCACGACCGCGCCACGGTGAAACGAGTGGAGCATCTGGTGCTGACCAGCGAATGGAAACGCTTCCAGTCCGCCCCCGGCACCCGCCTGACCGGCCGCGCCTTCTGGCTTGACCGCCGTTACCCCATCGTAAACCGCTGGCGGGACGGGGGCTAGGGGCGCAGCGCACCTTGACGGCGCGCGCGATGCCCACCACGGTCACCGGATACGTCAGCCAAGGATAGCTCTATGCCGTTTGTCAGCGTGATCGTTCCGTTTTTCGATGATGTTCCCTACCTGCGCCTCGCCGTGGATTCCGTGCGGATGCAAGCGGTGGCTGGCACCGAAATCATCATCGTCAACGATAATCCCGCGCGTTTCGACGCCGCGGCGATCCGCGCGATTTGTGGTGACGACGGCGTGACCATTCTGGAGCATGCCGAAAACCGCGGACCGGCCGCCGCGCGCAACACCGGGCTGGACGTCGCGCAAGGCGACTATGTCGTCTATCTGGATGCCGACGATTACTATCTTGACGGCGGACTGCGGGAGCATCTGCAATTCGCGCAGGAAACGGGCGCGGACATCACCCATGCACCCTACGATGTGCTGCAGATGCGCCAGAACAAGGTCGAGAATAAGACGCGCGAAGGCATGCTGTTCGGCGAGCGGGGGCTTCGCGGGCGTCTGGTCGACTTTCCCGAAGCGCAGTTCATGCCGTTCACCTCGAGCCTGCTGTTCCGGCGCGATTTCATTGAGCGGGCCAATTGCCGCTTTGACCCGACGCAGCGCGGCGTCGAAGATCGGCTGTGCGTGCTTCAGGCCGTAACCTCCGCAGGGTCGATTGCGACTCTGGGCAAGCCTGTCCGGGTCTATCGGCGGCGGATCGGTTCGTTGACCTCGACGCCCGAGGATGACGGCAAGCGGTTGCTGGCGCTGGGGCTGATGGAAAAATGCCTCGCACTCATGGCGGCGGAGGTTGAGTCGGGGCGCTTGCCGCCCGTGTTCTTCCGCCGCGAACTGTTCCACACCATTGCCCGCCTGATGCACGGGCGCAGCCATGTGCGCGAGATTGCGGCGGCCCCGGAAAGCAGCCATGCCAAGGAATTGTCGGCGCGGATTCGGGCGATGCTCGGCGACAAGACTTTCGGCCCGAAGATTTTTAACGATCCAGTTCTGACTCGACTCAGTTACCGCAAGGTCAAGGGCGAGCCGGCCATGATCGAGCCCGGTTTGTTCCAGAAGTTTCACTCGGCCCTGCGCGAAGGCGATTTTGCGGCAGCGGCGGCTGTTACAGCACGGACACCGCGCAAGCTTCCTGCACCGGCTGTGCACGTGCCGGTGTCGGCACGGCTGGTCCTGCATATCGGGGCGCACAAGACAGGCACAACTTTCGTTCAGGGCAACCTGCGCCAGACCCGGTCAGACTTGGTCAAGCGCGGCATTCTATTCCCCGAAACCGGCGACATGGCCGAAGATTTTGATCCGGTGCGGCCCGGCGGCTCTCCCGGCCATCAGGGTTTGCTCAATGCCGTCATGGCTGGGGATGACGCTGTCCGGGCGGCCCTGTTCGACGAGATTGCTCGGTCTGGGGCCGAAGTTGTCGTTATCAGTTGCGAAAACATTCTTCGCCCCTTGGTCGAAACAGCGCCGAAGCGCGTGGGCATGATCGACAACTTCTTTTCCGGTTTCACCCGCAGGGATTTGGTGGTGGGGCTTCGGCGGCCTGACATCTGGGCTGATCGCTTGTATCGCGAACTGGTCTGCAATGGACTTGGCGGAACCCGTGGTAGCGCCGAGGCATTCTATCACGAATTCAGTGGGATCATGTTCGATCTGCCCAGTCAGTTGGCCCCGTTCGAAGATCAGTTCGGCACACGGACAAAGCTGATCAATTTTGACGCAGCAGTGTCTGCCGGGCGGCTTTGGGGGGCGCACCTCGACGCGTTTGGTTTACCGCCCGATCTGCCCGAGGCTTCGGGCAGTTGGCGCAACCCGATCCCCTCGCGCAGCGATGTCGCAGCGGCGGAACTGGTGCATTATCTTGTGCCCGAACCCGACGCCCGCCGCGCGCTGCTTCATGCCTTCTTCCGGTTGCCCGGTGTGGATGGCGCGCGGTCGGACGCGCCGCTTCTGCCGCCGGAGGCCAGGGTGGCGCAGATTGAAATGGCGCGAAGGATGTCCGAACACTTCGCCGCCGAGCGCGGCCATACGCCGGATTGGGACGGCTGGATTGCCGCCGTCCGGGCCGAACCGTGGCAACCGCCGGGGCCGCTTCCGCTGTCCGTCCTGCGCCGGTTGGCGGATGCGGCGCAGGTGGGCGGCCTGACGGTGCAGGCCCAAGGCGGTGTTCTGCCCGTCGACTGACCTACTGCGCCACCAACCGTGCCGCAACCCAGCCTTCGACGCCGTCGCCCTGAATGCGCACGCGCAGCCAGCCGGAGCCGCTGGCTTCGAGCACCTCGACCTCTTCGTTCCGGGTCAGGCGGCCGATGACCGAATGGCCGGTGGACGGGCCGCCTCGCACGTTGACGCTGGCGGCGACCACGCGGCCGAACTGCCCGGTGCTCGGGTTTTGGGTCAGGCCAGCGGTGGCGCGGGCCGCAGTCATGGGCTGGACCGCCGAGGGGTCGATCACCGCTTCGGGCAGGATCGTCGGGCGCGCAGGCCCGGTGACCGGCGAATCGGCCAGACGGCGCACGGTGGGCGGCAGGCCGCGGGTTTCGGCGGCCGTGTCAGCGCGCGAGACCTCGGCAGCGGCGGGCAGCGGGGCGGCGATCTGCGCCTGCGCGCTCCGCTCTGCCGGGGCGGGCGGGCGCAGAGCCGCCACCCCGAAAAAGCCGAGCATCAAGACCCCCAATAGCATTGCAAGTCGCATCAGCGAATTCCTCGTTACCACGGTCAATCATCATCCCACTGCCGACACGCCCCGCTGAGATCAGCGGGAAATCCACGGCACCGTTCCCCTCAACCCCGTCGCCGGCACCCGCAATTGGCACTGGACCGACGACAAGGCCCGGATTACACCCGCCCCATGACAGAGATACCAGAAAACGGCCTGACATCCGAGTCCCTTTCGCGTGCGATCGGCGCGCGCTACCTGCAATACGCCCTGTCAACCATCATGCACCGCGCGCTTCCCGACGCGCGCGACGGGCTCAAACCCGTGCACCGCCGCATCCTTTATGCGATGCGCGAACTGCGGCTGGCCTCCAACGGCGGCTTTCGCAAATCGGCCAAGATCACGGGCGACGTGATGGGCAATTACCACCCCCACGGCGATGCGGCGATCTATGATGCCATGGCGCGGCTCGCGCAGGATTTCGCCATGCGCTACATGCTGGTGGACGGGCAGGGCAACTTTGGCAACATCGACGGCGACAACCCCGCCGCCGCCCGCTACACCGAAGCGCGCATGACCGCGGTGGCCGAGGCCCTGCTGGAAGGGCTGGACGAGGATTCGGTCGATTTCCGCCCGAACTATGACGGCACGCTGCGCGAACCCGTGGTGCTTCCGGCGGCGTTTCCCAACCTTCTGGCCAACGGGTCAAGCGGCATCGCGGTGGGCATGGCCACCAACATTCCGCCGCACAACATCGGGGAACTGGTGTCGGGCTGCCTTGCGCTGATCGACAACCCCGACCTGCCGGACGATGAGCTGGTGGGCCACATCCCCGGCCCCGACTTTCCCACCGGCGGCCTTCTGGTGGATGAAGGGCAGGCCATCCGCGACGCCTATCGCACCGGGCGCGGATCGTTCCGGCTGCGCGCAAGGTGGGAAAAAGAAGATCTGGGCCGGGGGAACTGGCAGATTGTGGTGCGGGAAATCCCGTATCAGGTTGCAAAATCGAAACTCATCGAAAAGCTGGCCGAACTGATCCAGCTCAAGAAGGTGCCGATCCTTGCCGACGTGCGCGACGAATCCGCCGAGGATGTGCGGATCGTGCTGGAACCCCGGTCGCGCACGGTGGACCCCGAAATGCTGATGGGGCAACTGTACCGCAACTCGGATCTGGAAATCCGCTTCGCGCTGAACATGAACGTGCTGATCGACGGCAAGACGCCCAAGGTCTGCAGCCTGAAAGAGGTGCTGCGCGCGTTTCTGGACCACCGCCGCGATGTGCTGCAACGCCGCTCGCGACACCGGATGGAAAAGATCGACCACCGGCTTGAGGTGCTCGAAGGCTTCATCATCGCCTATCTGAACCTTGACCGGGTCATCGACATCATCCGCTATGATGACGACCCCAAGGCGGCGCTGATGCGCGAGGTCTGGGGCCGGACCTTCCCGCGCGCGCTGTCGGAAAAGGATTATGTGCCCCCCGCGCCGGGCGAGGGCGAGCTGACCGAGGTGCAGGCCGAGGCCATCCTCAACATGCGGCTGCGCAGTTTGCGCCGGCTCGAGGAGATGGAACTGCGCCGCGAACGCGACGCACTGATGACGGAACGCGCCGAACTGGAGTTGCTGCTTGGCTCGGATCGCCGCCAGTGGAAGCGGATCGGCGAAGAGTTGCGGAAAGTGGCGATTGCCTTTGGCGGCGACACCCCCGCAGGCCGCCGCCGCACCGGCTTTGCCGTCGCAGGCGAGATGGTGGAGATTTCCGCCGAAGCCATGATCGAACGCGAGCCCGTGACGGTGATCTGTTCACGCATGGGCTGGGTGCGGGCGCTGAAAGGCCACGTGGCGCTGGATGCCGAACAGAAGTTCAAGGATGGCGACGGCCCGCGCTTTGCTTTCCACGCCGAGACGACCGACAAGATTCTGCTGTTCGGGGCAAACGGGCGGTTCTACACGCTGTCGGCGGTGGCCTTGCCCGGCGGGCGCGGCATGGGCGAGCCGGTGCGCCTGATGGTGGACCTGCCCAACGATGCCGAAATCGTTGACCTGATGATCTTCCGCCCCGGCGAACGGCTGATCGTGGCCTCGGATGCAGGCGACGGGTTTGTCGTGGCCAGCGACGAGGTGCTGGCCCAGACCCGTGCCGGCAAGGCGGTGTTGACGCTGGCCGATGGCGTGCGGGCCAAGCTGGTCCGGAAGGTCGCAGGCGACCATGTGGCCGTGGTGGGTGACAACCGCAAGCTGCTGGTCTTTCCGGTGGTGCAAATTCCCGAAATGCAGCGCGGAAAAGGTGTGAGGTTGCAAAAGTTCAAGGATGGCGGGTTGTCTGACCTGACAACCCTGCAACTGGCGCAGGGTTTGTCCTGGAAAGACCCGGCCGGGCGCACCCGCACCGAACCGGACCTGTCCGAATGGCTGGCCCACCGCGCCACGGCGGGCCGCATGGCCCCGCGGGGCTTCCCGCGCGACAACACCTTCGGCTGACCTCGGTCGCCCCGGCGCAGGGCGTGGGGCGGTGGTGAAAACACGCCGGTCCGCGGCCGGTGCCGGGGCGGAGGCTTTGTGTTCGGGGCATCTGCGGCTAAGCTGGGGCCAAGGTGTGCAGGAGTATGATCAATGCGGTTTCGCGGGCAAAGGCAAAGCAGGAACGTCGAAGACCGGCGCGGCACCAGCGGGCGCGGCGCGGCGGTGGGGGGCCTGTCGGGCGTGGCGTTGCTGGCGGTGCTGGCAATCGGCTATTTCACCGGCATCGATGTGACCCCGCTTCTGGATGGCACCGGGGGAGGGGGCGCGCCCCAGCAGGAACGCCCGCTCAGCGCCGAGGAACGCGCCGCCGGGGTCTGGGTGGCCGAGGTGCTGGGCACCACCGAAACCGCATGGGCCGAACGGTTCAAGGCCGAACTTGACCGGCCCTACCGCGCGCCGGTGCTGGTGCTTTATTCCGGCGTCACGCAAAGCCCCTGCGGTGGGGCCTCGGGGGCGACGGGGCCGTTCTATTGCCCCGCCGACCGCAAGGCCTATCTCGACACCGAATTTTTCGCGACGCTGAACCGCGATCTGGGGGCACCGGGCGAACTGGCGGCGGCCTATGTCATCGCGCATGAAGTGGCGCATCACGTCCAGAACGAACTGGGCATCCTGGGCAAGGCGAACGAGGTGCGGGGCCGCCTGCCGCAGGCCGAGGCGAATGCCGTGTCGGTGCGGGTGGAATTGCAGGCCGATTGTCTGGCCGGGGTCTGGGCGGCGTCGGTGAATTCACTGCTGCGGCCCGGTGACATCGAACAGGCGCTGCAGGCCGCGCGCCAGATCGGCGATGATGCGCTGCAGCGCCGCGCGGGCCGTGTGCCGCAGCCGCACACCTTCAGCCACGGCACCAGCGCCCAGCGCGCGCGCTGGTTCGCCACCGGCTATGAGGCGGGCGAGATGGCCGCCTGCGACACGTTCGCGGCGCGGTCGCTATGAGCTTTGGTCCCCATGCGCTGGCGGTCGGTGGCGGCACGCTTGGCCTGTGCCCGCTGCCGGGGCGGGGCGGCGACCTTGCGGGCGATCTGGCGCGGCTGGCCGACTGGCACCCCGATCTGGTGGTGTCGCTGACCGAAGCGCCCGAAATGGCGCCGACGGGTCTGGCCGACTGGCTGGCGCGCGAAGGGATCGGCTGGCGCCATTTTCCGGTGGCCGATTATGCCGTGCCCGATGCCAGCGGAGAGGCCGCATGGCCCGCGCTTGCGGCCGAGATCGGCGCGGTGCTGGCGCGGGGTGGGCGGGTGCTGGTGCATTGCATGGGCGGGTGCGGGCGGTCCGGCATGGTCGCGCTGCGCCTGATGGTGGCCGCGGGCGAACCGCCGGACAGTGCGCTGACGCGGCTGCGGGCGGTGCGCCCCTGCGCGGTGGAAACCCCCGCGCAACTGGACTGGGCCTCAGATCAGCCCCAGCGCGCGGGCGCCTGACAGCAGGTCCGCTGCCACCAGCGTGGCGTGGCGCCCTTCGGTCGCCACCTGATCGGGCACCTGAACCACCGTCATTCCGGCGGCACGCGCCGAGGCGGCGCCGGTTTCGCTGTCCTCGAAGGCGACGCAGCGCGCAGGGGCCGCGCCCAGCCGCCGCGCCGCTTCCAAAAACGGGTCGGGCGCGGGTTTCGGGCGGGTGATGCAATCATAGCTGACCACGGTGGCAAAGTGATGCCGCAGACCCGCGCGTTCCAGCTTCCATTCCGCCGGTTCGCGCCGACTGGAGGTGGCGACGGCCAGCCGGTGCCCGGCCTTTCCCAGCAGTTCCAGCACCTCTGCCGCTCCGGGGCGCAAGGGCACGCCCTGGTCGTGGTAGGCCGCGCGGGTCAGCGCCTGCCAGTCCGCCTTGATCCGCGCCAGGGGCAGATCGGCCCCCAGGGCCGCGCGCAGCATGGTTTCACCCGTGGGCTGGTCCACGCCGACCATGCTGTGAAACAGGTCCACCGTGACCGGATAGCCGTGGCGGCCAAAGGCCGTGATCCCTGCCGTGATGCCGATGGATTCACTGTCGATCAGCGTGCCATCAAGGTCGAAGATCACGGCATCGTACATGGGCGCGCTCCTGCGGATGCCGCACTGTTAGCGCAGGACATGCGGCGGGGCAACCCGCGCCCCGGTTGACGCCGCCGCACCGCTGCCCGATACCCGGACCGACCCCGCCAAGGAGGACGTCATGGACCAAAGCCAGATCGACCGCATCGCCGCCGCGCAGCCGCCCTTTGCCCGGCATCTCGGGCTGCGCGTGATTTCGGCCCGCGCGGACGAGGTGGTGGCCGAACTGGTGGTGACGGACAACCTGCTCAACCGCAACGGCACGCTGCACGGGGGCGCGGTGATGGGGCTGGCCGACAATCTGGGCGGCACGCTGACCTTTCTGAACCTTGCCGAAGGGCAGGGCACCGCCACGGTGGAAAGCAAGACCAACTTCTTCCGCCCGGTCGTGGCCGGCGACACCGCCCGCGCGGTCTGCACCATCCTGCATCGCGGGCGGCGCACGGTGGTGGTGCAGACGATGGTCCTGCGCGGAGATGGCAAACCGGCGGCCGTGGTGATCCAGACCCAGATGGTGATGGAGGCCAGCGGGGCCTAGACCGACACCGTGGCGCGCAAGGTCTCGCGCGGGAGGTCGGCCTTGGGGCCTTCCAGCGCGACCGCGCCACGTTTGAGCACATAGAAACGGTCGGCCAGCCCATAGGCAAAGTCGAAATACTGCTCGACCAGGATGATCGCCATGTCGCCGCGGCCTTTCAGATATTCGATCACCCGTCCGATCTGCTGGATGATGTTGGGCTGGATGCCCTCGGTCGGCTCGTCCATCAACAGCACCTTCGGCTTCATGATCATCGCGCGGGCGATGGCCAGCTGCTGCTGCTGCCCGCCCGACAGGTCACCCCCCCGGCGGTGCAGGAAATCGCGCAGGATCGGGAACAGGTCGTAAATCTCGTCGGGGATGCGGTGTTCGGATTTCGGCAGCAGCGCAAAGGCGGTTTCCATGTTCTCGCGCACGGTGAGCAGCGGAAAGATCATCCGCCCCTGCGGCACCACCGCCAGACCCCGGCGGGCCATGTCCTGCGGGCGCAGCACCGGCAGGTCCTGCCCGGCCAGACAGACCGTGCCGCCCGAGCGCGGGTGCGTTCCCGCCAGCGCCTTCAGCAGCGAGGTCTTGCCAACTCCGTTGGTGCCCATGACGCAGGTCACCTCGCCCGCCTTCGCCTCCATGGTGATGCCATGCAGGATCTGGCTGCCGCCGTAATGCAGGGTCAGGTTTTCCGTGCTCAGCATGTCAGCGCCCCAGATAGACTTCGATCACTTGCGGGTTCTTCGTCACATGGTCCAGCGTGCCTTCGGCCAGAACGGCGCCTTCATGCAGCACGGTGACCTTGCAGTTCAGGCGGCGCACGAACTCCATGTCATGTTCCACCACAACCACCGCGCGGGTCTTGGCCAGTTCGACCAGCAGCGCGGTGGTGTGTTCGCGTTCGGCCAGCGTCATGCCGGCGGCGGGTTCATCGACCAAAAGCAGGCGCGGCTCCTGCGCCAGCAGCATGCCGATTTCCAGCCATTGCTTTTGCCCGTGGCTCAACTCCCCCGCCTTGCGCGGCAATTCGGCGGCCAACCCCACCTCGGCGGCCAGCGCCTGCACGCGGTCCATGTCGGCGGGTTTCGGGCGCCACCACAGCACCGAAAAGGGCGAGCGGGGGGCCCGCAGCGCCATCACAAGATTGTCCGAGACCGACTGATCCTCGAACACCGTCGGGCGCTGGAACTTGCGCCCGACCCCGGCGCGCGCGATCTGCGCCTCGGACATCCGCAGCAGGGAATGTGCCATCTCGCCCCAGACCACCTTGCCCTCGTCCGGGCGGGTCTTGCCGGTGACGATGTCCATGAACGTGGTCTTGCCCGCCCCGTTCGGCCCGATGATCGCGCGCAGCTCCGCCGGGCCGATGGTGAAGCTGAGGTTGTTGATGGCCCGGAAGCCGTCAAAGGTGACCGACACGCCCGACACTTCCAGCAGGCTGTTCATTTGCGGGCCTCCCGTTCCATCAGGGCGCCGTCATCGGGGCCAAGCGGGGCGCCCTTGCGGTCGGGCGCGCGGATATGCGCGGCCAGATCGAACAGCCCGGCCAGACCCTTGGGCGCAAACAGCGTCACCAGCACGAAGGACAGGCCCAGCAGGACCAGCCACCAGTCCACCCAGTTGATCGTGTAAAAGCCAAGGTTGACCGAAGGCGCGCGCCCGCCGGTGAACCACGACGACAAAAGCGACACGAAGGCCGCGCCGATCACCGCGCCATAAAGCCGCCCGCGCCCGCCGATGGCGACCCAGACCGCCAGATAGATGCTGGCGATGGGCGCCAGCTCGGCCGGGTTGATGATTCCCGCCTGCGGGTAATAGAGCGCCCCCGCGATGGCGGCGATGATGGCGGTCAGCGTAAAGACGAACAGCTTGTAGCCTTCGACCGGATAGCCCAGAAACCGCACCCGCTGTTCATCATCGCGGATGGCGCGGATCACGCTGCCGAACTTGCCCGACATCATCCACGCCACCGCGACATAGGCCACCCCCAGCGCCAGCGCCGAGGCCCAGAAGAACCACATCGACAGCGTGGCCTGCGGCACATGGCCAAGGCCCGGAATGTTCTGCAGGCCCGACAACCCGTTGTTGCCGCGCAGGCCACTGTCATTCTGAAAGAGCCAGAGCGCCAGCGCCAGCGTCATCGCCTGCGTCAGGATCGACAGATACACCCCCGTCACCCGGCTTCGGAAGGCAAGCCAGCCGAACACCAGCGCCAGCACCCCCGGCACCGCCACCACCAGCATCAGCTGCAGCGGCAGCGAATGGGCGAACAGCCAGACCGGCGGCAATTCCGACGCGCCCACCACCCCGAAAATCTGCCCCGCGATGCCGTTGCGGATTTCCAGTGCGGTCGCCGGCAAAGCCTCGTTCGCCATCGCGGCCACGACGATTTCCTCGGTCCGGGCGTACATCAGCCACATCCCGATCATGTAGCCACCCAGCGCGAAAAACGCCATGTGGCCAAGGCTGAGGATGCCGGCATAGCCCCAGATCAGGTCCATCGCCAACGCCACAAGACACAGGCACAGCGTCTTGCCCAGCGTCTTGACGAAGGAGGTGGAGATCAGCGCGGCGCCCGTCGCTTCGGACATGAGGGTCACGCCGAGCGTGAACAGCGACAACGCCAGCAAGAACCACAGGACGGACGGGTTGCGCGACAGGAAGGTGCGGGTCATGGGCAGGCTCCGGTGACGGGGGGGAGGCGGCGGGGGGCTGCCGCCCCCCGCACCCCCCGCCTCAAGGGGGCTTCG
>JAUXPG010000329.1 GCA_030683915.1 Gemmobacter sp. | reverse complement strand
CCAGGGCAGGAGAATCCGGACGCGGGGTCAGGCCGCCGAGCCGGTTTCCTTGTTGAACGTGAACGCCGAGGCGGTGGTGAGTTTGCCCTTCGCGTCCGCTTCCTTGTACTCCATCTCGACCTTGGTGAAGTTCAGGGTCGTCGACTCGTACGGCACGTCCTCGCCCGAGATGGCAGTGGAATAGCTGGTGATCATGCAGTCGGTCAGCTTGATGGTCAGATAGGTTTCCAGCCCTTGCGCCGGGTCAGAGCCGGTGCGGCAAAAGTGGATTTCGACCGGGTCCATCACAGTGCCGGTCGCAGCGTTCTGCTGAAGCTTCATCGAGCCTTTGAACATCATGTTGCTGACAACGATATCATTGAAGAATGTCTCGCCCCGGCTGCGCTGGCTGGCTTTCACCCCGGGTGCAATCGTGCGCGAATGGTTCCACGAGGTCGACTGCACCTCGATCCACTTGTCGTGGTTCTTTTCCTTCGACTCGCCTTCGATTCCGGGGATTTTCATGAAAATACTGGGCATGTCTTTTATCCTTTCCCTGAGTGATGCGCCCGTGGGCACGGTTTAAATTTCGGCCGGGGCAGCGGCGCGTATCGCCGCCCCGGGGTCTTCAAGCAGCTTTCTCGGACGGGAGCTTGGCCACCAGGCGCAACGAAACCGTCAGCCCTTCGAGTTGGTAATGCGGCCTGAGAAAGAATTTCGATGAATAGTAACCGGGGTTGCCCTCGACCTCTTCGACCACCACTTCGGCAGCGGCCAAGGGCTTGCGGGCCTTTTGTTCTTCGGAACTGACCTCGGCGTTGAAATCGACGTATTGCTCGATCCAGCCCTGCAACCAGCTTTCCATCTGCTGGCGGCTCTTGAAGCTGCCGATCTTGTCGCGGACCATGCATTTCAGATAGTGCGCGAAACGGCAGGTCGCGAAGAGATAGGGCAGGCGCGCGGCCAGATTGGCGTTTGCGGTGGCGTCCGGGTCGTCATATTCCGCCGGCTTGTGCAGCGACTGGGCACCGATGAACGCGGCAAGGTCGGTGTTCTTGCGGTGCACCAGCGGCATCAGCCCGCTGCGCGCCAGTTCCGCCTCGCGCCGGTCGGAAATACCGACTTCGGTCGGGCATTTCATATCGACGCCGCCGTCATCGGTGGGGAAGGTGTGTGTGGGCAGGTTGGCAAGCGCGCCGCCCGATTCCACGCCGCGGATGCGCGAACACCAACCGTATTCCTTGAAAGATCGGTTTATGTTCACCGCCATGCCATAAGCCGCGTTGACCCAGTTGAACTTGGACGAATCCCCGCCGCCGGTTTCCTCTTCGAAAGCGAATTCCTCGACCGGGTTCGATTTGGCGCCGTAGGGCATGCGCCCAAGGAAGCGCGGCATCGTCAGGCCAAGGTATTTGCTGTCCTCGCTTTCGCGCAAGGACCGCCACGCGGCGTATTCCGGCGTGCCGGTGATCTTGACCAGATCGCGCGGATTCGCCAGTTCCTGCCAGCTTTCGAACTGCATCAGGCTGGCATCGGCCCCCGTGATGAAGGGGGCATGCGCCGCCGCCGCGATCTTGGCCATTTCGCCCAGCAATTCCACATCGGGCGCCGAATGGTTGAAATGGTAGTCGCCCACCAGACAGCCATAGGGCTGGCCGCCGAACTGGCCGTATTCCTCCTCGTAGAGTTTCTTGAAGATCGGCGACTGGTCCCACGCGGTTCCCTTGAACTTCTTCAGGGTTTTGTGCAGATCTTTTTTCGAGATGTTGAGGAACCGGATCTTCAGCATCTCGTCGGTTTCGGTGTTGTTCACCGCGTAATGCAGCCCGCGCCACGCGCTTTCCAGTTGCTGGAATTCCGGGTGGTGGATGATCTGGTTGACCTGATCCGACAGCTTGCGGTCGATTTCCGCGATGATTGACTGCAACGAGGCGACGACATCCGAGGAAATCAGCGTCGTATTGGCAAGCGCCTGTTGCGCCAGCGTGCGGACCGCGGTTTCGACGGCGGATTTCGCCTCATCGGTGCGCGGGCGGAACTCCTTGTTCAGCAGGCTGGCAAAATCGGCGTCGGCGAAGGCGGTGCCAAGGGCGGCACTTTCAGCGGCTTCCTGCGCCATGGCTCATTCCTTTCCTTCTTCGGGGGCGGGGGCCGAGGCCAGCGTTTTCAGCAAGGCCGGATCGTTCATCACCTGCGCGATCAGGTCTTCGGCGCCGGGCTTGCCATCCATGTAGGTGATGAGGTTGTTCAGTTCGTTGCGCGCTTCCATCAGCTTGCGCAGCGGCTCGACCTTGTTGGCGATGGCGCCGGGGGTGAAATCGTCCATGCTTTCGAAGGTGATGTCGACCGACAGGTTGCCTTCGCCGGTCAGTTCGTTCTTCACCCCGAAGGCGACGCGCGGGGCAATCGCCTTCATCCGGGAATCGAAGTTGTCCACGTCGATTTCCAGAAACTTGCGGTCGGCAACGCCGGGCAATTCCACCTCGGACTTGCCCGAAAGATCGGCCATGATGCCCATGACAAAGGGCAGCTGGACCTTCTTTTCCGCACCATACAGTTCGACATCATATTCGATCTGCACACGCGGCGCCCGGTTGCGGGCGATGAATTTTTGCGAACTCGACATTCCCTACTCCTGTTGTGGTCTGCGCCGCTTGCTGCGGCATTGGATATCCGGGTGGTCCCGGTTCAATCGTCGTCTTCGTCGCCCAGACCGCCCAGCTTGCGCAGATCGTCCACGCTGTCGGGGGCGAGGTCTTTCAGAATGGTCAGGAAATCGGCGCCCACCAGCCGGTGCGCGCGGTGCAGCAACATCGGCAGCGGGCTGGAGGGTTCATAGGTTTCGTAATAGCGGATCAGGTCTTGCAACACGCTGCGGACCTGCGCGGGCGAGGTGATCGGCCCCGACGGAGCCACGCCACCGGGGGATGCGACCGGGTCGGCTCCCCCGGTGGGGGCAGGCGCCGGTTCGGCTTCGCCCAAGGCTGCCGCGACGCGCGTCTGCGCCTTGCGCACCAATCGCACCAGCGGCGCCAGATCAGGGCCCTGCCCCGGTGTGCGGTCGTCGAACACCCGGTCGATGGCGGCAAGGTTTTCCGTGATCGCGCGCAACGCGTCAAGCCGGGCGCGCAGCACCTCCTTTTTGGTGTCCTTGAAAGCCGCGCCGATCAGCGCCTGATCGGGCTTGCGCGGCATGTCGGCGGGCTGTTCCAACTCGCCTTCGGCCACCGCGATATCGCGCAGCGTCAGCCGCCCGAACGCCGGGCTCTCGGTCAACGGTGCCAGCCGGATCGCCCGCAGCAGCCCCGCCGGATCGGACAGGCCGAGCACGGCGTTGATCCGCATGGTGGGGTCGTCATCATCATCCGCGTCAAGCTGCGGATGGCAGGTTTCCCAATACCCTTCCAGACAGCCGCGGATGTACCCCGTCACTGCCGCGAGGCCGTCGAACCCGTCCACATGCAGCCGCGCCAACGCCAGCGCCATCGCGGCGCGCAGGTCATGGCTGACCTTCAGCACCGCCTCAGCCTTGGCGATCACATCGCGCCAGTCGGGATCTTCTGCGGCGATGGTCTGATTGCCCATCTGCCGTTCTTCCGAAGGCTGTGCCGCCAGCATGAGGCCGGTGAACAGCGCGTCATATTCAAGGTTCGGTCCGCTGGGTTCCCCCGCAGACCGCGGCAGCAGAAATTCGTCCAAGGGTGCCCTCCCGTGCAATCGCGGGGCGGTGAACTGATATCCAAATGTCGTGCAGGCCGAAAAACGCCGGCTTGTGCTTATCAAGACCTTAGCACAGGCGATCCACAAAGCTAGTCCCGGATTCCCGCCCTGCGGTATTCCCTACCTGCGCAGGCTTGACCGGCAGCGGCGGATCGCGTTTGATCGCAGGACATTCAAGGCGGAGGCGGACATGCGCGGGCTTGCCGGAGCAGCATTTGCGATCAGCCTGATGGGTGCGCTGCCGGGGATGGCGCAAACCGGGCGTCTGGGCGTCGAACTCAACAAGATGGAAGAGGCTGATGGCGGTGGATGCCGCGTGTTCTTCCTGTTCCGCAACAGCACCGGCGAAACGTTCGAGCGGTTCGAGATGTCGCTGGCGGTGTTCGACACGCGCGGCGTGATCGACCGGCTGCTGACCATAGATGCCTCGCCCTTGCCCCCTGCGCGCACGACGCTCAAGCTGTTCGAGGTGCCGGGTCTGGCCTGTGCCGCGGTGTCCGAGGTGCTGTTGCACGAGATCCCGGTTTGCAGGGTGGCGAACCGCCCGGAGGCGGACTGTTTTGCCGTGATCGATCTGGGCAGCAAGGCCCCCGCCCCGCTGGTGCAATAGATCATGGCCGGGCTCACCGGACTGCTGATGCAGGGCGGCCCGGTGATCTGGCTGTTGCTGGTGATGTCGGTCGGGTCGGGGGCGCTGATCGTCGCCCGCGGCTTGGCGCTGCGCGGCAGCCTTGCGGGCGCGGCAGCGCGCGAAACGGCGCTGGAACGCTGGGCGGCAGGCGATGCGCCGGGGGCGATTGCGGCCTTGGGCGCGCGCAGTCCGGCGGACCGCATGTTGCATCACGGGATGACCGCGCTTGCCGGTGGGACGCCGCGCACGGCCGTCGAATCCGATCTGGTCTGGCGCGGAAACGCGGAACTGGCGCGGTTGGGTCGCCATTTGCGGGTGCTTGATCTGGTTGCCATGACCGGGCCGCTGCTGGGTTTGCTCGGGACGGTGCTTGGGATGATCGTGGCCTTTCAGACCCTCGCGCTGGCCGAAGGTGCTGCGAATGCAGGCATGCTGGCCGGAGGCATCTGGCAGGCGCTGCTGACCACGGCGGCGGGGCTGTTGGTGGCGATACCGGCCGCCGTCGCCTCGGCGCTTTATGGCGCGCGGGTCGAGGCGGTGGCGCAAGAGATCGAGGCCGCCGCAGGCAGGCTGTTCGCCATCGAGGAGGCCCGGGCGGCGGCCCGGCCCTGACCGGCGGAGCGGGCCGATGCGCAGGCTGACCCGCCCGATCCGCCCGCCCGCTACGGTGTCGCTGGTGTCGATGATCGATGTGCTGATGATCATGTTGGTGTTCTTCATGGTCACATCGACGTTCCTTGACCTCGACATGCTGCCACTGGTCGCTGACGCGGCTCAAGGCGGGGCCGACGACGCCGCCCTTGATGGCGGCGCGATGCTGGTGCGGCTGGGCGCCGACGGGCAGGTGCGTCTGCGCGGGCAGGTGGTGCCGCCCGATGCGCTGGCGGATCTGATGCGCGCACGTCCGGGGCTGGCCGTTACGGTGCTGCCGTCGGGTCAGGCCCCGGTGCAGGCGCTGGCGTTGGTGATGGATGCGGCCACCGCGGCGGGGGTGGCGCGGCTTGATATCCTGCGACTCGAGGGCGGGCCATGAAGCTCGCCCGCCCGCCCCGCCGCGCCGCACCCGAAACCATCATCGCGCTGGTGGACGTGACCTTCTTTCTGCTGGTGTTCTTCCTGCTGGTCGCGCGGATGGATGCGACTGCCCCCTTTGTCGTCCAGCCGCCAAGGGGGCAGCACGGCACCGACATGCCCGGCGGCGGGGCCACGATATCGGTGTCCGCCAGCGGGGCGCTGGCGCTGGATGGCCAGCCGGTGGACCGCGCCGATCTGGTGGCGCGCATGGCGCCGCTGCTGCGCGATCGGCCCGATATCCTGGTGCGGGTCAATGCCGACCGGGCCGCGCCGCTGCGCCACGTCCTTCCGCTGGTGGCAGAGATGAAGGCGGCAGGGTTCGGCGATGTGGTGCTGGCCGTGACGCCAGCCGCGCCATGACCGGCGCAAGGCGCGCCCGGGCTGGCGGTTGGGCTGGCGGAACGGCGGTGTCGGTTCTGGTGCATGTCGCGGTGCTGGGCGGGCTGGCGGTTGCGCTGCGGCCTGAGCGGTTTCCCGAACCGCCGCGCACGCAGGTTCAGGTTCAGGTGCGCTCGGAACCTGTGACGCGCGGCACGGCGAACCCGGTGGCGCCGGATGCCCCCCCGGCCCCGTCGGCGGCGGCGGGCGCACAGGCCGCGGCAAGCACGGCACCGC
>JAUXPG010000424.1 GCA_030683915.1 Gemmobacter sp. | reverse complement strand
CCCGCCCGAACAGGCCCCGCCCCCCCAGCAGCAGCGCCGCGCGCCGGGCGAGGATCTGCGCCGCGCCCAAGCGCCGATGGCCGAACGGGCGCAGCCCTTTGTGGCACCCCGGTCTGCGCCGCCCGTGGTGCCGCACGGCGCCGTGCTGACCGGCGGGTGCTGGTGCGGGGCGGTGCGCTATGCCCTCTCCGCCCGCCCTGACGTGGTCCATTGCCATTGCCGCACCTGTCGGCGGCTCAGCGGCGCTGCCTTCAGCACATGGGCCTCGGTGCCGGCATCCGCGTTTCGCCTGCTGTCGGGCACGCCGACCCGGCTTCGTACGGCCCACCGCGCCACGCGCGGCGGATGTGCCCGCTGCGGTGGCCTGTTGACGATGCTCTATGATGGCGACAGCGACGTGTCGGTTACCTTGGGGTCGCTGGACGACCCCGATGGCCTGCGGGCGCGCGCCAGCATCTGGGTGTCGGACCGGCTGTGCTGGACCCAAGCGGCGGATCGTGGCCTGCCACACTCGCCCGGCGACGGCCGCGCGTAAAGCCGCGCAAGGGGGGCGGGCCGGGGCAAAACCCCGCCGACAGCGGGCTTTAGCGCCCCCGGACCGCCGGAACAATGAACCTGCCGCGCGGATTGTTCGGGTCCATCACACTGGAGGATGTCAAAATGGCACAGGACAACAAGCGCGGCAGCGGCAGCGATGATCGCGGGTTCGCATCGATGGATGCGGAGAAGCAGCGGGAAGCCGCGAGCAAGGGCGGTTCGGCCTCGGGCGGGAACTTCAAGAACGATCCCGGGCGGGCGTCGGAAGCCGGCCGCAAGGGTGGCCAGGCCTCGCACAGCGGTGGCAACCCGGGCGGCAGCGGTGGTGGCCAGGGCGGCAGCCAAGGCGGTCGCGGCCGTTAATCCCTGACGCTGGCACGTAACCAGACAGAATTGGACCCCCGCGCCCGACCGGCGCGGGGGTCTTTATTGTCAGTAATTGCCGGGGGGGTCGCTGGCCGGGAAGGATGCGTCGTTCGTCTCGTCCAGCAGATCCCATTCACGGGGCGGGTTCTCCATGCTCTTGCGGCCTGCATCTCGGACCGGGGGGAACCCCGCGCGGCGGTTGCGCTGCATGCGTTCATAGGCGAACAACATTCCCGCCCCCATCGCCGCACTGGCCAGCAGCGCGGCCATCCATGTCATTTCCTTCGATCTGGCAAAGGTCATCAGGGGTCACTCCTTTTCCTTCGGATGCCAGCCAACCCCGGCGGGCGCGATGGGTTCCCGGGAACAATCCGGGGCGCGACGGGGTTCCTTTGGTTGACCGGAGTAGAACGCGGACGGGATAAACTCATGAGCCAGCCAGAACACCAGCCCAGACGGCTTCACCGCCTGCAGATCACGGCCTTGATCTTTGCGCTGACCTTTGCGTCGATCATCATTCCTCTGGCCGTGTGGTGGGTCGGGTCGTCGACCGATACCGATGCCTCGCGCACCGTGCCCGAAACCGGAACCGTGGCGCCTGAGGATGCGGGGCAGGCCAGCCCGCTGCCGCCCGGAGGCACGCCCTCCACACCCGCCCTCCCTCCGGTGCAGGGCACCGCGCCGCGCACGCCGTGACACCGGCCATGTGGGCCTTGCTCGACCCCGAACAGACCGGGCTCTGGCTGCCGATGGCCGCATCCATCGTGACCGGCGCCGCCATCGGGTTTGAGCGCGAATTGCAGGCCAAGGCGGCAGGGGTGCGGACGCATGCGCTGGTCTGTTTCAGCTCGGCGCTCTTGATGATGGCTGCAGGGCACCAGAGCGACTGGTTGTTCGATGCGCTGCCCGGCACCCAGATCGTCAGCGACCCGACCCGGATGGCACATGGCATCCTGACCGGCATCGGCTTTGTCGGGGCAGGGGTGATCTTCAAGCAGGGCAATGCGGTGCGGGGGCTGACGACTGCCGCGTCTGTCTGGGTCACGGCGGCGCTGGGTGTGCTCTATGGTGCGGGGCTGACGGCGCTGGCGCTGTCGGGCACGGTAACTGCACTGGTGGTGCTGGTGATCTTCCGGCTGTTCCAGGCGTTGATCCCCGACCGGATCGAAGTAATCGTCCACGTCACATGCGACGACACCCCCGATCTGCACGAGATTGCGGGGGTCATGGCGCAGCACGCGGTCGAGGTGGGGCAGGTGGCCACCCGGCGGGCGATGGCTTGCGGCGGGCGGCAAGGCGAGGTGCATCTGGCCTCGCGGCTCTGGATGCGGCAGGCGGTGGACCTGCGCACGCTGGACCGTGCGCTGTGTGCGGTGCCGGGCGTCACCGGCATTTCGATATCGCCCACCACCGATGGGGATCTGCTTTAAGGTCAGCGCACGACCAGATCGTTTCGCACCGGCTCAGTCGTCACGCCGGTCGCGCACCGTTCGGCCGCACGGCGGATCACATCCGACGAAACAAAACCGACCAGGCGCAATTCACCCTCCAGCCGACGGACGTGGATGGCCTGATCGGCCCACTCGGGCAGGTCGCCCAGTTGCAATTCCAGTGCCTCGGCGATCTGGCGCACGAGATCCTCGTGGGGCTCGTCCTCGGCACCGACAAGGGGGGCGACATAGGTGCGGGGACCAAACTCATCATGCAGCCAATGCCCGTTCGAAGCGGCGTTGGCCGACTGCGCGCCCGGTGGATCCGGCGCTTCGATACCGATGGTCGGCGGGTCAAGCGGTTCGGGGTTACGGACACCGGACGAATGGGGTTCGGGACCCCGGACATCATCCGGGGTCCCGTCTTCGCCTGTGCCGCTGTGAATGGTCTTGGCGGGCTTCATGGGCGGCTCCCCTCGTGCGTTCGCGCGGGGCGCGGACGTGCCGGAGGTGAAAGAGGGATGGCGCAGACACCAAGGGCGTCTGCGCCATGACTGGCGGTTGGTCCGTCAGTTGTTGGTCGGCATCCGACCAAGGGTGTCGGGATCGTTCGCGTCGTACTGGCGAAGGTCACGGAGTTGCTCTTCGCTCCACGGAACATAGATCCGCAGGTCGTTGTTCGCGCTCGCGTAGATTTCCAGCGCCTCGAACGGCAGGGCGACCGTGTGCACGCCCATCCCCAGGAAGCCGCCGATATCCACGATGACATGCGTGATCCCGGCGCCTTCGGGGACAACGACTTGCGTGCCCGAGGGGGTGCCCGGCGCGACTGCGCCCGCGGTGGTGCCGTCCTGCATCAACCCGCCCGTGCCGGGCGCGGTGCCTTGGGCAAAGTTGTTGCGCGCGTTCTGCGCAATCCGGTTGATGTCTTCGATGGCGCGGGCGGCGACGGCCGAGATTTCGCGGTTCGCCTCGTCCGCAGTGCGTTCAACCGAGGTTTGGCCAACGCCGGTCGCGGTGCCGTCACCCTGAACGACGGTGCCCTGACCCTGAACCACCGTGCCGGTGCCCTGACCCTGAACGACCGTCCCGGTGCCCTGGGTCTGGAGGTTGCCCTGCGCGCCGGTGTCGGTGGCATTTCCTGCGCCTTGGATCGTGCCGGTGCCAGCTTGCCCCTGCAAGGTGCCGGCCTGCCCTTGGATGGCGCCCGACCCGCCCTGACCCGGCACGGTGCCGGCGGTGGTGTCAGTGCCCGGCTGCACGGTGCCCGTCGCACCCGTGCCGGCCTGCCCTTGAACCGTGCCGGTGGCGCCGGTCCCCGCCTGACCCTGCACCGCGCCGGTCTGGCCCTGCATCGTGCCCGCGCCTGCCTGACCGGCAGCCCCGGCCCCGGCCGTGCCAAGAACGATGTCGGAAATGCTCCCGATCGATTCCCCGCGCACGTCATAGACGTTTGCACCGCGCAGGCGGTCGAAGGTCAGAAGATTGCGGTCCTGAAACTGGGTATATCCTTCGGGCACCGTCACCCGATTGGTCGCGGTCTGAGCGCTCGCGGCGGTTGCAAACGCCGCCACGAGAGCCGTGGTGAGGAGTAGCTTTTTCATTGTGATCTATCCTTCCGAGAGTTTGTTTCTCAGGAAACGCCGACCCTTGGGGGCCCGTCATTGCCTGATCCAACAACTGGCCGGTGTCGAAATTGTTCGCACCGAACGCGTCTGGTCAGTTGGCATTGGCCGCGCGCGGCGTTGCTGTGGCGGCTGGCTGTTCCCCTGCCAGAAGGTGCCGGGCGGCGGCCACAAGGCGCGCGGCGGCCTGCACTTCGGCAGGCGAAAGCCCTTCGCCATTCTTGGCACGACGCCCCAGAACCTCGCCGAGGACGACAAGCGGACCCCCTGCAATGGCCGTGGCGGCGATGATCGCGGAAAGCTCGTGGCGGTATTGCATGGTCGTGTCCCCCTTTTATGGCAGGCTGCCACGCGCTGAAACGCGCAAGGCGTGGCGCGGTTCCAGCCATTCGGGGCTGCGACACGAAACGCTTTGCCCGCCGACGTGGAAAAAAATCGGGCCTGCCATGCCGGAACAAACCGTCGGGGCGGCGGTTGGGCACATCAGGAACGGCAAGACCGACCATCAGGACCGGTAAGACCGACGCCGTTCACCCCCGAAACGGAGCATGAGATGAAACGCAAAACCCTGGAAGACCTGTTCTATGACGGGCTGAAGGACATCTACTATGCCGAGCGCAAGATCGTCCGGGCGCTGCCCAAGATGATGCGTGGCGCCCAGTCCGAGGAGTTGCGCGCGGCGTTCGAGAAGCACCGCGGCGAAACCGAAGTCCATGTGGAGCGGCTTCAGCAGGTGTTCGAGATGATGGGCCGTCGCGCGCAGGGCAAGACCTGCCCGGCCATTGATGGCATCATCGAGGAAGGCGAGGAAATCCTTGAAACCTTCAAGGGATCGCCCGCCCTTGACGCCGGCCTCGTGTCGTCGGCGCAGGCGGTGGAGCATTACGAGATTGCCCGCTACGGCACGTTGCGCCGCTGGGCCGAGCAGATGGGCATGACCGATGCCGCAGCCCTGCTTGAAACCACTCTGAACGAAGAATCGGCCACTGACGAGACTTTGACCGAATTGGCCGAAGGCTCGATCAATCAGAAGGCCATGGAGTCTGCCGACGCGTCTTAATCAGTAACAGCGTTTCCCCGCCCCCTTGTCGGCAGGAAGCGGCCTCCCTCTTTCCCGGGG
>JAUXPG010000393.1 GCA_030683915.1 Gemmobacter sp. | reverse complement strand
GGCATCAACCGCAATACCTTGCGCAAGAAGATCACCGACCTCGATATCCGCGTGACACGCCGCCGCAAGTTGATGTAAAACCGCAACACAAGGCGTGGCCGGGCTGCAAGGCCCGGCGCGGCGCCACGAGATGTTGAGGTTTGCGCGCGGCGACGCCCCAGACCTGTCTTGTTTTTTCGGCCCGATCTGTGGCCGGCTTGAAAGGGTTGGGGCGGTGCAGGGAACCGCACTTCTGGGCTTCTGGGACCGGCTTTACGCGCTGCGCCGCAACCGGGCGATACAGACGGCTGCGCGGCTGGGGCTGGTTGCGCTGGGGCCGGTGTTGGCGGTGTTGACGTTCCTTGCACTTGGGCCGCTCGGGCTTGGGGCCACGTCGAACACCCTTCGGCTGATCGTGCTGGCCGATCTGGTCTATGTTTTGGTGCTGGCCGCGCTGGTCGCGGCGACGGTGATGCGGGTTCTGGCGGCGCGACGGGCGCAATCGTCGGGGTCGCGGCTTCACCTGAGATTGTCGGCGATCTTTGGCGCTGTGGCGCTCGTGCCGACGGTGCTGGTGGCGATCTTTGCGGTGCTGACCATCAACATCGGGCTCGAGGGCTGGTTTTCCGACCGGGTCCGCAACGTGGTCGGCGCCTCGCGCGCGGCGGCAGAAGCCTACGAATCCGAACAGCGCCGCGATCTGATCACCGATGCCGAGGCACTTGCGGCGCGGCTTGGCCTTGCGTGGCAGGCCGGGCTGGTGGCGGGCGACGGCGACTTGCGACAGTTCCTGACCGAAGGGCAGGCGCAGGTGCAGCGCGGCTTGCGCGAGGCGTTCCTGATCGACGGCACCGGCGAAATCCGGGCGCGGGGCGAACGGTCGTATCTGTTTGACTACGAAAAGCCCGAGCCCGAAGACATCGCCCGCGCCGCCGCCGGGGAAACCGTGGTGATCCGCGACTGGGCCAACAACGAATTCCGCGCCCTGCGTGCGCTGCCGCAATACACCGACCGGCTGCTTTATGTCAGCCGTGCGGTGGATGGCGCGCTGTTGCAGCTTCTGGACGAAACGCAGGAATCGGTGCGGCTTTACACTCAGCTTGAGGCCGAACGCGGGCGGCAGCTGTTCGAGTTCGGGCTGCTGTATCTGGGCTTTGCGCTGATCCTCATCCTTGCCGCCGTCTGGATGGGGCTGTGGATTGCCGAACGGCTGGCCCAACCCGTCGGCGCGCTGGCGGGGGCGGTGGCGCGCGTCGGCGAAGGCGACTTTGACGTGCAGGTGACCCCGCCCGACACCGGCGACGAAATCGCGACACTGGGCCAGTCCTTCAACCGCATGACCCGCCAGTTGAAAGGCCAACGCGAGGCGCTGGTCGCAGGCCACCGCGTGACCGAGGCGCAGCGACGGCTGTTCGATTCGGTGCTGGGGTCGGTCACCGCCGGGGTGATCGGGCTGGATGCCGCAGGCCGCATCGTGTTTCTCAACCGCTCGGCCCGCCGCCTGCTTGATCTGGCGGACGGCGCGGGCACGGCCGAACCGCTGGCGCAGGTCATCCCCGAATTCACGGCGCTGTTCGACCGCGCTCATGGAGGCGCGTCGGTGCAAGAGGAAATCCGCCTGACCCGCCGCGGCAAGATGGAAAGCCTGCTGGTCCGCGTGGCCGGGCGGGCCGCCGAGGATGGGGCGCGCGAAGGCTTCGTGGTGGCGTTCGATGATGTGACCGACCTTGTGTCGGCGCAGCGCATGGCCGCATGGGGCGATGTCGCCCGCCGCATCGCGCACGAGATCAAGAACCCGCTGACCCCGATCCAACTGTCGGCCGAACGCATCCGCCGCCGCTTTGGCGCCCGGCTGGCCGAGGAGGACAGTCAGGCGCTGGAATCGCTGGTGGATGTGATCGTGCGCCAGACCGGCGATCTGCGCCGCATCGTCGATGAGTTTTCCCGCTTTGCCCGCATGCCCCAGCCCGAAACCCGCGACGAGGATCTGGCCCAGTTGGTCCGCGCGGCGGTGCTGTTGCAAGAAAGCGGCCAGCCCGGTGTGACCTTCACGCTCGATTTGCCCGACGCTGCGGTGGTGCTGCCGCTGGACGCCACGATGATCGGGCAGGCGTTGACAAACCTCTTGAAGAACGCCGGAGAGGCTATTGAATCCTTGCAGGAAAAGGGCGCCGCACCCAGCCATGCCCCGGAAATCCGCGTGGGCCTGACGCACGAGGACGGTGCTGCGGTGCTGCGGATATCCGACAACGGCACCGGCCTGCCCGAAGACCGCGCCCGGCTGTTCGAACCCTACGTCACCACGCGTGAAAAGGGCACCGGGCTGGGCCTGCCGATCGTCAGAAAGATCATCGAGGAACATGGCGGCACGCTGGATCTGGAAGATGCTCCTCCGCATGGGGGCACCGACCGGCCCGGCGCAATGGCGGTGGTCCGCCTGCCGGTTGGGGTGACGGCGAACCGCCGCGCCCGTCGTGGACAGTAGGAGGGGGACACAGGCAATGGCAGATATCCTGATCGTGGACGATGAACGCGACATCCGCGAACTTGTCTCGGACATCTTGAAGGACGAAGGCTACAAGACCCGTTTGGCCGCCAATTCCGACGACTGCATGGAGGCGATCAACGCGGAACCGCCCGCGCTGATGATCCTCGACATCTGGCTCAAGGACAGCCGGATGGATGGCATCGACATTCTCAAGGCCGTCAAGCGCGACAATCCGGGCATTCCGGTTGTCATCATCTCGGGGCACGGCAACATCGAACTTGCCGTCGCCGCGATCAAGCAGGGTGCCTATGATTTCATCGAAAAGCCGTTCAACATCGACCAGTTGATGGTGGTGGTCGGGCGGGCGATGGAAACCAGCCGCCTCAGACGCGAAAACGTCGAACTGCGCCGGCGCGACCTGACGACCTCGGACCTGATCGGCGCGTCGGCGGCGTTCCGCAATCTGAAATCGCAGCTCGACAAGGTGACCAAATCGAATGGCCGGGTCATGCTGACCGGCCCCTCTGGCAGCGGCAAGGAAGTGGTCGCGCGTTACATCCACGCCAACTCCACCCGCGCGGCGGCGCCCTTCGTGTCCGTGTCCTCGGCCAGCATCGAACCCGACCGCATGGAAGAGGTGTTGTTCGGCCGCGAAACTGCCGGGCGCGGCGTCGAAAAGGGGTTGCTGGAACAGGGCCACGGGGGGGTGGTCTATCTGGACGAGGTGGCCGACATGCCGCCCGTCACCCAATCGAAAATCCTGCGCGTGCTCGTGGACCAGACCTTCTTGCGTGTCGGCGGGTCAGACCGGGTGCGGGTTGACCTGCGCGTGATCTCGTCCACCACCCGCGATCTGCGACAGGAAATCGCCGCCGGGCGGTTCCGGCAGGAACTTTATGACCGGCTGAACGTGGTGCCCATCGCGGTGCCCGGTCTGGCCGAACGGCGCGAGGACATTCCGCTGCTGGCCCGCCATTTCATCGACGGGTTCCACAAGGCGCAGGGCCTGCCGCTGCGCGACATCGGGTCCGAAGCCGAGGCGATGCTGCAAACGATGGCATGGCCCGGCAACGTGCGCCAGCTGCGCAACCTGATCGAACGGGTGCTGATTCTGGGCGATACTGCCGACCCGATCAGCGTGCGCGAATTGCAGGGCGATGCCGAGCCGGGCGTCGATGACGGCCGACTGGTGATCGGCGGCCAACTGGTCACCCTGCCCCTGCGCGAGGCGCGCGAGTTGTTTGAACGGGAATACCTGCTGACCCAGATCCAGCGGTTCGGCGGCAACATCAGCCGCACCGCCAACTTCGTCGGCATGGAACGCAGCGCGCTGCACCGCAAGCTGAAATCGCTGGGCGTGGTGACCGGCAAGAACGGGCGCGACGACGACGACTGACGCGCCCTGCCCCCGTCAGCGCAGACGGGGCGGGCGCGCCGGGTCCATGCCGGGGGGGGGCGGCGTGCGGTCGGGCGCAGGTTTGGGCGGCTCGGGCAGCGCGAGCGGTTGGCCCAGCGCCATCAGGCTGCGCGTCACGGGGTCCTCGGGCGTCAGGAAGGCGCAATCGACCGCGCCGCCTTCGAACCCCGAAAATGCCAGCGCCTCGGCCAAGGCGCGCGACAACGGGCCTTCGGCCCCCGGCTTGGCCCCGACAAAGGCCAGCATCAGCCCGCGCGCGCCATCCTGCCACGCCACCTGTGCCAGCACCGCGGCCGCCGCAAGTCCGCCCGCCCCGGCCAGCGCAAAGGCCAGCGCCTCGGAGAGCCCCGGCTCCAGATCGCCGGGCGCATGAATGGCCACCGGACGCCCGCGCGTCTCGGACGGTTCCGTCGCCAGCACGCCCGCCAGCCAGTCCACCGCCAGCGGCGCCATCAGCCACGCCGCAGCCGGATCGGACAGGTTGACCCCCAGCCCGATGCCCTGCCCCGACAGCCGCGCCACGATCACCCGCCCCGGCAACACCGCATAGGGCACCGGCACGGCGGCAAAATCGGCCAGCCGGTCCTCGCTGTCGAACACCAGCACCACCGGCCCGTCCTCCAGCGCAAAGACATGCGGGGTCAGGTCATCGCCGCGGGCCTCCTCGGCCAGCATCAGGCACAGGTCGGTCTCCGCCAGCGTTCGGTAATAGCGCAGCCGCGTCAGATCATCCTCGGGGTCGGCCAACATGGCGGCGTGGGCAGCGTCAAGCAGGGACATCGTGGCCTCAGGGTCTGGATGCGATGCGCGCAGCCCTAGGCCGCGCGCCGCTCCGGCGCAAGGCCGGGCGCACCACGACGGGCTGGGATTTGCCGTTGTGGCACCCGGGCCGACGGGCCATAATACTGCCGCAAAGCGGGTTTACACCAGTTGTTCACAAATCCTTGCCAAACTGGCAGGGCGGGGAACGGGCGCCCGATGTAGCCCGGAGCAGTCTGATGATCGAGTTCGAATCCGTCTCGAAAAGCTTCTGGACCGGAAAGACCCGCAAAGTCATTCTTGACCGGGCGTCGTTCCGGGTGGAACCGGGCAATTCGCTGGGTATCCTTGCGCCCAACGGCACCGGCAAGACCACGATCATCAACATGATGGCCGGGCTGGAAAAGCCCGACGAAGGCAAGATCACCCGCACCAGCCGGATCTCGTTTCCGCTGGGCTTCATGGGCGGCGTCGTCAGCAAACATACCGGCACCGAAAACGCCCGCTACATTGCCCGCCTTTATGGCCTTGACCCCGATTATGTGGAGGCGTTCTGCCGCTGGCTCTGCGGGATCGAGGAATATTTCGACATGCCCGTTGGCACCTACAGCCAAGGCATGCGGTCGCGGTTTTCGTTTGCGCTGATGCTGGCCATGGAATTCGACATCTACCTGATCGACGAAGGCATGCCGACCACGACCGACGTCGCCTTCAACCGCAAGGCCGGGTCAATCCTGCGCGACCGGCTGAAGCAGGCCACCGTGGTCATCGTGTCGCACCAGGCCGAAACGCTGGAAAAGTTCTGCCGCTCGGCGGCGGTGCTGAAGAACGGGCAGCTTTACATGTTCGACACTCTGGAAGAGGCAAAGCGGCTTTATGACTATACTGCTTAAGGCGCCCCGCTACCGCATCCGCCCGACCCAGACGCCCGCCCCGGCTGCCCCCGTGCCCACGCCCCACGCGGTGGGCCGCGCCGCCCATCCCGACGACACCCTGTTCGCCCCCGCGCCCGACTTGCTGGATCAGGCCCGCCCCAGCCCCGCCCCGAGCACGGGCGAGGTGACAAGCCCGCAGGACATCGCGCAGGATGCCGAAATCGACGCGATCCGCCGCGAAGGGCTGACCGGGCGCCAGTTGCGGCTGGCCCGGCGGCTGGCCGAAAAGCACGGCATCGCCGCCACGTCGGACTTTGACGCCGTGCGCCAGTTGCGCAAGGCGGGGCTTGACCCGCTCGCGCGCGCGACCATGCTCGACATGGTCACCCTTCCCGGCAGTGGCGACGGGGCGTCACGCGCGCTGGCCACGGTGCCGAAACCCGCGCTGCCGCAAACCGTCACCCCGGCGCAGCTTCCGTCGCCGGAACTGCGGGCCGAACAAAGCCATGCCGCCGATATCCAGCGCATCCAGCGCGACATCGCGCGGCGTCGGCGGCGCAAGATGCTGTTGATGTGGGTGCGCCTGTCGGTGTTCGTTGGCCTGCCCACGCTGATTGCGGCCTTCTACTACAGCGTGCTGGCCACCCCGCTTTATGCCACCAAATCGGAATTCGTCATCCAGCAGGCCGAAAGCCCGGCTGCGGGCGGCATGGGCGGGCTGTTCTCGGGCACGCAATTTGCCACCTCGCAGGATTCCATCGCCGTGCAGGGCTATCTGCAATCGCGCGAGGCGATGTTGCGGCTCGATGCCTCGCTCGGGTTCCGCCGGTCCTTTGCCGACCCGTCGGTGGACGCGCTGCAACGGCTGCCAGACGCCAACGCGGTCGAGGCGGCTTACAAGATCTACCAGAAGAACGTGAAGATCGCCTATGACCCGACCGAAGGCATCATCAAGATGGAGGTGTCGGCCCCCGACCCCGCGCTGTCGGCCGCATGGAGCCGTGAACTGATTTCCTATGCCGAGGAACAGGTCAACCACCTGTCGGAACGGTTGCGGACCGATGCCATGTCCGGCGCGCGCCAAAGCTATGAGGAGGCAGAGGCCAAGCTGCTGGCCGCGCAGGACCGTGTGCTGCAATTGCAAGAAGCCAACAAGGTGCTGTCGAGCCAGGTCGAGGTCACCCTCATTTCCAGCCGGATCACCGGGCTGGAAACCCAGCTGAGCCAGGACCGGCTGTCGCTGGCGCAAATGCTGTCAAACCCGAACCCAAACCGCGCCCGCGTGGAACCCGTGCAGCGCCGCATCGCGACCCTGGAAAGCGAAATCGCGCTGCTGCGCGCCCGGCTGACCGAAGACGGCGCAGGCGGGCGGTCGCTGGCCAAGGTGCAGTCGGAACTTCTGCTGGCCGAGTCGGATGTGGCGACCCGTCAGCTGATGCTGCAACAGGCAGCGCAGCAACTGGAATCGGCCCGGACCGAGGCGAACCGCCAGCAACGCTATCTGTCGCTGTCGGTCTCGCCGGTCGCGCCTGACGTGCCGAGCTATCCGCGCGCCTTTGAAAACACCGCTGTGGCGCTGCTGATCTTTGCGGCGATCTATCTGATGGTGGCGCTGACCGCATCGATCCTGCGCGAACAGGTGTCAAGCTGACAGCATGAAGGGCAAAGGGGGCGGTGGCCCGCCCCCGGCCTGCCCGATGTCAGGTCATGCCCAGCGCGGCCTTGTACATTTCCAGCACGGCCTCTTCCTCGGCAATGTCATCGGGCTTGCGCTTGCGCAGGGCCACGACCTTTTTCATCACCTTGGTGTCATAGCCGCGGCCCTTCGCCTCGGCCATCAGCTCTTTTTGCTGTTCGGCCACGTCCTTTTTCTCGGATTCCAGTTGCTCGAAGCGTTCGATGAACTGGCGCAGTTCATCGGCGGTGACGGCATAGGCGTCGGTCGGGGAATTCATGGCGGCCTCTCTGCTCGGGTTTGCCTCTTCCCTAGCGCCATGGCCGACGCGGTTCAAGACGGCTTGCCGCCGACCGGCCCGCAAGGGTAGGACCGGCGCAGAGGGGGCGCTGCCCCCGTCGCCCTTGCGGGCGACTCCCCCGGGATATTTGGATCGAAGCGAAGGAGGCGGACGATGGCGATGCTGATCTGGGCAGGGGCCGCGATGACGGTGGTGGGGCTGGCCGGCATCGTGTGGTGCATCGTCACCGTCACCCGGGCGCGCAAGGCCGGGCTTGACGAAAGCACGATGAAGGCGGTGCTGCAAAAGGTGGTGGCGGTGAACCTTGGCGCCTTCGGGCTGTCGGCGCTGGGGCTGGGCGCCGTGGTGGCCGGGCTGATCCTCGCCTGACCAAGGTGGCGCGCGCGGCCCGGGCGGGGGCCGCGCGGCGCAGGTGTTTCAGTCGTTCAGGTCGGCGAAGCGGGTGCCGTTGCGCACCATGCCATCCAGATTGGGGGCAGGCACCCAGAAACCGGGCGCTTGCGGGGCGAAGCGGTCCACCGCCGATTTCAACTGGAACAGGCCAAAGCGGTCGGCCCAAAGCATCGGCCCGCCTTCCCAGCGCGGGAACCCATAGCCGAAGAGTTTGACCACATCGATGTCGGAGGGACGCAGCGCGATGCCTTCGGCCAAGATCTTGGCGCCTTCGTTCGCCATCGCGACCAGCAGGCGGGTGCGCACCTCGTCGTCACTGAAACTTTGTGGCGCGATACCCTTGGCCGCGCGTTCTGCGGCGATGATCGCCGTCACCTCCGGGTCTTCGACCGGCTTGCGCCCGTCATAGGCATACCAGCCCTTGCCGGTGGACTGGCCGAACCGCCCCGCCTCGCACAGCCGGTCGGCGACGGCGACATAGCGCAGCGCCGGGTCGCGGGTGGCCGCCTGCCGTTTGCGCCGCGCCCAAGCGATTTGCAGGCCCGCCATGTCCGACACCTCGAACGGGCCAAGCGGCATGCCAAAGGCCCGCATCGCGCGGTCCACCTGCGCCACGCTGGCCCCATCCTCGACCAGATATTCCGCCGCCTGCCGATAGGCCGACAGGATGCGGTTGCCGATGAAGCCGTCGCACACGCCCGACCGCACCGCGACCTTGCCCAGCCGCTTGGCCAGTGCAAGGCCGGTCGCCACCGTTTCGGGCGCCGTCGCGTCGGCCACCACGATCTCCAGCAGTTTCATCACATGCGCGGGCGAGAAGAAATGCAGCCCCACCACATCGGCCGGGCGCGCGGTGACCGCCGCCAGCGCGTTCACATCCAGATACGAGGTGTTGGTGGCCAGCACCGCACCCGGTTTGAGCACCGCATCCAGCCCGCGCAGCACATCGGCCTTGATGTCGAAATCCTCGAACACCGCCTCGATCGCCAGATCGCAGTCGGCGAGGTGGTCAAGTTCCAGCGTGCCGGCCAGACGGTCCCATGCCGCGTCGCGTTGCGCGGGGGTCATGCGGCCTTTGTCCACCGCGGCTTCCTGCAGCTTGGCCACCCGTTCAAGGCCACGGACCAGACCTTCACGGTCGCGGTCCATCAGCGAAACACGGTACCCCGCCGTCAGGCAGGCATAGGCGATGCCCGCGCCCATCAGCCCGCCGCCGACCACGCCGACATGGGCCAGGGGGCGCGGGGTCGCCGCGGCCTCGGGCATCCGGGCGGCGCGGCGCTCGGCAAAGAACGCGTGGCGCAGGCCCGCCGCCTCGAGCGACGCGACCAGATCGTTGAAGGCCGCGCGTTCAAAGCCCATGCCCTGTTCAAACGGCAGCAGCAGCGCAGCCTCGACACAGTCGATGATGCGGGCCGGGCCGGGCAGGCGCGCGGCGGCATAGGCCTTGCGCGACGCGGCCACCGCCGCCTCGAACGCCACCGGGTCGCGCATGCCGTCGCGCCGGTCGCGGACCGGGCGGGGGGCGGCCCCTTCGGCGGCCAAGCGACGTGCAAGCGAAAGGGCCGCGCCGGGCAGATCGGCCTCCACCACCGTGTCAAGCAGGCCGAGCGCCAGCGCCTGCGCCGCGCTGATCGGCTGGCCGGTCAGCATGAGGTCAAGCGCCGGTGCAGCACCGATCAGCCGTGGCACGCGCTGCGTGCCGCCTGCACCGGGCAGGATGCCCAGCCCGACCTCGGGCAACCCGACGCGGGCCGAGGCCAGCGCCACGCGCCAATGCGCCCCGAGCGCGAGTTCCAGCCCGCCGCCCAAGGCCGTGCCGTGAATCGCCGCCACCACCGGCTTGGGGCTGGCCTCGATCCGGTTGATGACCTCGGGCAGCCAGGGATCGACCGGGGGCTTGCCGAATTCGGAAATGTCGGCCCCGGCGGGAAAGGTGCGGCCTTCGGCCCGGATCACGATGGCGCGCACCGCAGGATCGGCCACCGCCGCATCCAGCGCGGCCAGCAGCCCCAGACGCACCGCCAACCCCAGCGCATTCACCGGCGGGCTGTCGATCACCAGGATCGCCACTTCCCCATCGCGTTCCAGACGCACCGCATCCGTCATGCCGGACCCCTCCCCCGTTGCTTGCGCGCGCATTAGCAGGCGGCAGGGCGGAATTTGCAACCCTTTGGCCGCGTCAGACCGGCATGTTGTCGAACTTCTCCTCGGCCGCCTCGTCCACCGGACCGGCCGCGTCGGTTGTGGGCAACAGGCGCGACAGCGCCTCAAGTTCTGCCAGAAGGGCGGCAAGCGCGGGGTCGCCGCTGGGCAGCTGGGCGGCGCGGTGGGCAAGTTCGGCCATGCGGGCAGTCACCTGTTCCTGGGTCATTTGATCCTCCTTCCCCCGTCAGGGGGTCATTTGGCGCAATCGCGGCAAAACGGCGTTTGCGGCAGAACATCCAGCCGCTCTTCGCCGATCGCGGCACCGCATTTGGCGCAAAATCCGTATTCGCCGGTTTCGATGCGATGCAGCGCCGCCTCGATCTGGCGGATCTCTTGCTGACCCGACAGACCCATGCCTTCCAGCACCTCGTCCTCCTCGCGCTCGGTGGCGAGGTCATCCCAATCCTGGGTGGTATGCGAATCAAGTTCGGTCTCGATCTTCACAAGCCGGTCCCGGAGGTCGGACAAACGGGTGAGAAGCTGGGCCTTGCGGTCGCCAATCGGGGTCATGTGCGATCTCCTTGCGCTTCGGTTCACCTTGGCCCATCAGCCTGGGCGGTGCCTTGACACAGGTCAACCGCCTGTCACGTGGATTTTCATATTCAAAACTTGAAATATGTTACCCCCTGCGCCATATTCCCTGCAACACCACGAAAGCGAGGTCACCATGTCCCCCAAGGTTCATTCCTTCTTCGACGAAGCCACCAACACCATCACCTATGTCGTGCAGGAACCCGAAGGCCGGTCCTGCGCCATCATCGATTCGGTTCTGGATTTCGACTATGCCTCCGGACGGACCGACACGCGGTCTGCGGATGCGGTCGTCGCGTTCATCACGTCCGAAGGCCTGAACGTCGAATGGATTCTGGAAACCCATGTCCACGCCGACCACCTGTCGGCGGCGCCTTATCTGCAGGAACGCGTGGGCGGCAAGATCGGCATCGGTGAAAAGATCACCGTGGTGCAGGAAACCTTTGGCAAGGTGTTCAACGAAGGCACCCGGTTCCAGCGCGACGGGTCGCAGTTCGACCGCCTGTTCCAGCAGGGCGACAGCTTCATGATCGGTCAGATGCGTGGCGATGTTCTGCACACGCCCGGCCACACGCCCGCCTGCCTGACCTATGTGATCGGCGATGCCGCCTTTGTTGGCGATACGCTGTTCATGCCCGATTTCGGCACCGCGCGCTGCGATTTTCCCGGCGGCTCGGCCGATACGATGTGGGATTCGATCCAGAAGATTCTGGCGCTGCCCGAAGAAACCCGCATCTTTGTCGGCCATGACTACAAGGCCGAAGGGCGCGAAGACTATGCGTGGGAAACCACCGTGGGCGAACAGAAGCGGCTGAACAAGCACGTCGGGGAAGGCAAATCGCGCGAAGACTTCATCGCCATGCGCAGCGCCCGCGACGCGCAACTGGGTATGCCGCGCCTGATCGTGCCGTCCTTGCAGGTGAACATGCGCGCAGGCCAGATGCCCGAGCCCGAGGATAACGGCGTCAGCTACCTCAAGGTGCCGGTAAACGGGCTCTAACGCCCCGGACGCAACGGCCGGGCGCGCGACCGGCCGTGACTGCAACCTTGGCTCCGGATGGCAGAAGGGAACGCTGCGCCGGAGCCCTGCAACAGGACAGACAACAATGATACTCAATCCAACCGACTGGCTTTGGGGCCTGATCGGCGGCCTGATGATCGGGGGCGCCGGGGCGGTGTTCCTGCTGGCCAACGGGCGCGTGATGGGCGCGTCGGGCATATTGGGCGGGCTGGTGGACCGTTCGGGCTGGGCGACATGGGCCGAGCGGCTGTCGTTCATCGCCGGGCTGGTGCTGGTGCCGGCGCTGATGCTGCCGCTATTTGGCCCGCGTGAAACCCACGTGACCGACAATATCGGGGTGATCGTGGCGGCGGGGCTTTTGGTGGGCATCGGCACGCGGCTGGCCAATGGCTGCACCTCGGGGCACGGCGTATGTGGCATCTCGCGGTTTTCGCTGCGCGGGATCGTGGCGACGGTGTTCTACCTGCTGGCGGGCGGCATGATCATGGTCGCTGCGCGGCATTGGCTGGGGATCATCTGACATGATGCGCAATCTGTTTGCCGCCCTGTCGGGCGGGCTGTTCGGCGCCGGGCTGCTGGTGTCGGGCATGGTGGACACCACCAAGGTCCAAGGCTGGCTTGATATCTTTGGCGCGTGGGACCCCACCCTGGCCTTTGTGATGGGCGGGGCGATCCTGCCGATGATGGTGGCGTGGCAGGTGGCCCGCCGCCGCAAGGTGGCGCTATTGGGCAGTGCCCTGCCCGAAGCGCCCGATCCGCGCGTGGGGCACAACCTGGTCATCGGGTCGGTGCTGTTCGGCGCAGGCTGGGGCCTTGCGGGGCTGTGCCCCGGCCCGGCGATGGCGTCGCTGTCGTTTGGCGGCATCGGGGGACTTGTGTTCCTTGTGGCCATGATGGCAGGAATGTGGGCCGCCCCCGCCCTGCGCCAGCGCATCGACCGGCTGGCCACCGCCTGAGGAGACATCGCATGGACATCCGCCCGATCACCACCGACTACGCCGTCAGCCCGCAGATCGACCCCGCAGACCTTCCGGCCATCAAGGCGGCGGGCTTTACCCGCGTGGTCAACAACCGTCCCGACGGGGAAATCCCGCCCAGCCACCATGCCACGACCATGAAGGCCGCCGCCGAGGCGCTGGGGCTCGATTTCGTGGACAACCCGGTGATCGGCGGTGCCATCACGCAGGAGAACGTGGCGACCCAGGGTGCGGCGCTGCAAGGTGCCCGTGTGCTGGCCTATTGCGCCAGCGGCAACAGGTCGTCCATCGTCTGGGCGCTGTCGCAAGCCGGGCAGCGGCCCACCGACGAACTGGTCGCCCTGCCCGCGCGCCACGGGTACAACATGGAAATCTGGCGCGACCAGATCGAGGCGTTGGCCAACCGCGGCTGACCGCTCAGCCCCCGCCGCCGGGGCGCGACGGGGCATCGCCCACCCGGCGGATCGGCCACCCGGCGGATCGGCCAGCCCGGGCGCCGCGCCACCGCAGGCGCGGCCTGCGCCAGCTGGGCGCGCAGCACTGCCGCGCGTTCGGTCAGCGTTTCGAGTTCGGCCAGCAACAGACCGGGGTCCTGCGGCACGGGGAGCGTTGGTGCAAAGGCGGCGATGTGCAAAGGATTCTCCTTCAGCTTGTCCTGCGACCAGCCTGCGGGAAAAGAGTCAACGAATCGCTAAAGTATCCGGGCCGGTACACCCACCGCCGTGGCCCCTGCGGGCACATCGCGCAGCACAACCGCATTGGCCCCGATCCGCGCGCCGTCGCCCACCGTCACCGCCCCCAGCACCCGCGCCCCTGCCCCGATATCCACACCGGCGCCAATCCGTGGCGCCTGCGGGGTCGCCGCGACCAGACCAATGGTGACCTGTTGAAAGATCAGGCAATTCGGCCCGATTTCGGCGTCAGGGTGAATGACGATGCCGTTCGGATGCGGCATCAGCAGCCCGCCGCCAATCCGCGCCGTCACCGGAATGTCCGCACCTGTCACGACCGACCAGAACCTGTGCTGTGCCGCCCACCAGCGCCGCGCCAGCGGCCCGCGCGCGCCTTGCCACCCCCGGATCGCCCGCAGCAACCGGCGCGGCGGGTCCCACGCCCGTGTCGGGGTTTCACGGCGCCAGTCGGGTTCGGGGTGCGGGGTCATGCCGCCACGCTAGCCTTGCCGCACCGCCAAACGCAAGGGGCCCCGCCGTTTCCGGCAGGGCCCCCCGGCATGTCACCGGATTTCGGACGTCGGCTTCGGCGTGCCCGCCGTTTCAGCCGGCAACACCGGCAGCGTCACGGCCGGCAAGGTCCCGGTCAATGATCCAAGGAACGCCACCAGATTGTCAGCCTCGTCGCCCTTCAACTCCTCGCCCAGCTGGCTTTCGGCCATGATCTGCACGGCAACCTTCAGGTCCCACACCTTGCCAGAGTGGAAATAGGGCGCGGTCTGGTCGATGTTGCGCAGCGGCGAAGCGCGGAACACGTATTCGTCATCCACCGTCTCGGTCACGGCAAAACGGCCCTTGTCATCGCGCGGCAGGATCTCGGCGCCGGGCTTTTCGATCAGCCCGAAGGGGTAATACCCATGCCCGCCGACGTTCACACCCGAATGGCACGACGAACAGCCCTTGTCGATGAACAGCTCCAACCCCGCCTTATGGGAATCGGTCAGCGCACCGTCATCGCCGTTCAACCATGCATCGAAGGGCGCCGGGGTGATCAGCGTCGCCTCGAACGCCTCGATCGCGACGGCCATGTTGTCAAAGCTGACCGGATCGGCCTGTTCGGGGAACGCCGCCTTGAACCAGTCCACATACTGCGGCATGGACACCAGGGTTGCGACCACGTTTTCGGGCGTGTTGGCCATTTCCACACCGGCCTGAATCGGCCCCTTGGCCTGCGCCTTCAGGTCGTCGGCGCGGCCATCCCAGAACTGCGCCTCGTTCAGCACGGCGTTCAGCACGGTGGGGGCGTTGCGCGGCCCCTTTTGCCAGCCGTGGCCGACGCTGACCTCCATGTTGTCGTCGCCGCCGGTGGTCAGGTTGTGGCAGCTATAGCAGCTGAACACACCCGAGGCCGACAGCCGCGGATCAAAGAACAGCGCCTTGCCCAGTGCGATCTTTTCCGGGGTCACCCGGTTGTCCTTCAGCGCAGGGATGGTGGATGGCAGCGGGGCAAAGTATTCCTTGGCCTTGTCGCGCAGCGCGTCGGCGTGGGCCGCGCCTGCAAGCGCGGTCGTCGCGCAGAGAATGCTGACCAGCAATCGCATTCCGGGTTCTCCGATTCTTGTTTTCTTGTCTCGCGTTTCCTGGAATGATTCTAAGTCATGCCGGGCCGCGCGGGCCTTGATCTGGATCAGACAGAACCGGAAAAGTCTGATGCGATCAGACCTTGCGCGCGACCACGCGCCACAGTTTGGCCCCCAGCAAGGCCCATGGCCAGCCGTGCCACAGCAGATCGACAACATCGATTGGCCGCACCAATGCGCCCGCCCACAGCATGCCCAGTTTCTCGGTGATATGCGGTTCAGGCACAAACGGCGCCAGCCCCAGCGTCAGCGCCAGAACGACGGGAACATACATGGGCATGCGATCAAGCAGGACCATGCAAACCTCTGCTCCGATGGGGAAATGGCGCGGTTGACGGGGCTCGAACCCGCGACCCCCGGCGTGACAGGCCGGTACTCTAACCGACTGAGCTACAACCGCGCGTGGAGGCTGGAATACGGCACCCGCCAAGGGGCGTCAAGCAGGAATAATCACAGATCGTCAAGATGATGGCAGGGCCCGAAACGCCAACGGCCCCCGCTTGCGCGAGGGCCGTTCGGTGTTAGTGGCGCGGTTGACGGGGCTCGAACCCGCGACCCCCGGCGTGACAGGCCGGTACTCTAACCAACTGAGCTACAACCGC
>JAUXPG010000388.1 GCA_030683915.1 Gemmobacter sp. | reverse complement strand
GAAGAACGGCGTGTGGCGGCCGCCTTCTTCCTTGGTCAGGATGTAGGCTTCGGCCTCGAACTTCGTGTGCGGGTTCACCGACTTCGGCTTGCACAGCACCTGGCCGCGCTCCACGCCTTCACGGTCGATGCCGCGCAGCAGGATGCCGACGTTGTCGCCCGCTTCGCCGCGGTCCAGCAGCTTGCGGAACATCTCGACGCCCGTGCAGGTCGATTTCTTCGTCGCGCGGATGCCGACGATTTCGACTTCGTCACCGACGTTGATCACGCCGCGCTCGATCCGGCCGGTCACAACCGTGCCGCGGCCCGAGATCGAGAACACGTCTTCGATCGGCATCAGGAACGGCTGGTCGATGGCGCGCGCCGGGGTCGGGATGTATTCGTCCACGGCCTTCAGCAGGGCGCGGATCGAATCCTCGCCGATGTCCTTGCGCTCGCCGATCATCGCCTGGTGGGCCGAGCCCTTGATGATCGGAATGTCGTCGCCGGGGTATTCGTACGACGAGAACAGCTCGCGCAGTTCCATTTCCACCAGTTCGACCAGTTCTTCGTCGTCAACCAGGTCGATCTTGTTCATGTAGCACACCATGTAGGGAATCCCCACCTGGCGGCCGAGCAGGATGTGCTCGCGCGTTTGCGGCATCGGGCCGTCCGAGGCCGCGCACACCAGAATGGCGCCGTCCATCTGCGCCGCACCGGTGATCATGTTCTTCACATAGTCCGCGTGGCCGGGGCAGTCGACGTGCGCGTAGTGACGGTTCTCCGTCTCGTATTCCACGTGCGCGGTCGAAATCGTGATCCCGCGCGCCCGCTCTTCCGGCGCACCGTCGATCTGGTCATAGGCCCGGAATTCGCCGAAATACTTCGTGATCGCCGCCGTCAGCGTCGTCTTGCCGTGGTCAACGTGGCCGATCGTGCCAATGTTCACGTGCGGCTTGTTGCGTTCAAACTTTGCCTTGCCCATCAGGGTCACTCCTCGTTCGGTTCGGTGATGCCGGGGTGGACCCCGGCCTACTGGCGGTAGGGCGGGGTTACCCCCGCCACACCGATCAAGCGTATTTCTTCTGGATCTCGTCCGAGATGTTCTGCGGCACCGCGTCGTAATGGTCGAACTGCATCGTGAACACTGCGCGGCCCGAAGACATGGAGCGCAGGTTGTTGATGTAGCCGAACATGTTCGCCAGCGGCACCATGCAGTTGATCACGTTGGCATTGCCACGGCTGTCCTGGCCCTGGATCATGCCGCGACGCGAGGTCAGGTCACCGATGATGGACCCGGTGTATTCTTCCGGGGTCACCACTTCGACCTTCATGATCGGTTCCAGCAGCTTCGCGCCGGCCTTCTTCAGACCGTCACGCATGGCGGCCCGTGCCGCGATTTCGAACGCCAGCACCGACGAGTCGACGTCGTGATAGGCACCGTCCACCAGAGCCACCTTGAAGTCGATCACCGGGAACCCGGCCAGCGGGCCCGAATCCATCACCGACTTGATGCCTTTTTCGACACCCGGGATGTATTCCTTGGGCACCGTGCCGCCGACGATCTTCGACTCGAAGCTGTAGCCTTCGCCCGGTTGGGTGGGCGTGATCTGCAGCTTGATACGCGCGAACTGGCCGGTACCGCCGGTCTGCTTCTTGTGCGTGTAGTCGATTTCGGCCGGTTGGCTGATGGTTTCGCGATACGCCACCTGCGGTGCACCGATATTCGCCTCGACCTTGAACTCGCGCCGCATGCGGTCGACGAGGATGTCGAGGTGAAGTTCACCCATGCCCTTCATGATGGTCTGGCCCGATTCGAAATCGGTTTCCACCCGGAAGGACGGGTCTTCGGCGGACAGGCGGGCCAATGCGAGGCCCATCTTTTCCTGGTCGGCTTTCGACTTCGGTTCGACCGCGATCTCGATCACCGGCTCGGGGAAGGTCATCGTTTCCAGCACGACCGGCTTGGCCGGATCGCACAGGGTATCCCCGGTGGTGGTGTCCTTCAGGCCGGCCAGCGCAATGATGTCGCCCGCGAAGGCCTCTTCGATTTCCTCGCGGTTGATGGCGTGCATCATCATCATGCGGCCAACGCGTTCCCGCTTGCCCTTGGTCGCGTTCAGCATCTGGTCGCCCTTTTTCAGGGAGCCGGAATAGATCCGCGTAAAGGTCAGCGAGCCGACGAAGGGGTCGTTCATGATCTTGAACGCCAGCGCCGAGAAGGGCTGTGCGTCGTCGGCCGAACGCTCGATGTTGCGGGTCTCGGTCTCGTCGCCCGGCAGGAAGCCGGTGTAGGCGGGAACGTCCAGCGGGCTGGGAAGATAGTCGATGACAGCGTTCAGAACCGGCTGCACGCCCTTGTTCTTGAACGCCGACCCGGCGGTGACCGGGACGAAGGCCATGCTCAGGCAACCCTTGCGGATCAGCCTGCGCAGCGTGTCTTCGTCGGGCTCGCTGCCTTCAAGATAGGCTTCCATCGCGGCGTCGTCCATCTCGACCGCAAGTTCGACCATCTTGGAGCGCCATTCGTCCGCTTCAGCCTTCAGGCTGGCGCGGATCGGCTGGCGCACCCACGAGGCGCCGAGGTCTTCGCCCTGATAGACCCATTCTTCCATGGTCACCAGGTCGATGATCCCTTCCAGCTTGTCCTCGGCGCCGATCGGCAAAGCGATCGGGCACGGGGTCGCGCCGGTGCGGTCCTTGATCATGTGGACGCACTTGAAGAAGTCGGCGCCGATCTTGTCCATCTTGTTGACGAACACGATGCGCGGCACCTTGTAACGGTCAGCCTGACGCCACACGGTTTCGGTCTGCGGTTCGACACCGGCGTTGGCGTCGAGCAGGCAGATCGCACCATCCAGCACCGCCAGCGAACGTTCGACTTCGATGGTGAAGTCCACGTGGCCGGGGGTGTCGATGATGTTGAACCGGAATTTGTCCCCTGCGGTCACGCCCGAATCGGTCGTGCGAGTCCAGAAGGTGGTGGTGGCAGCCGAGGTGATCGTGATCCCCCGTTCCTGCTCCTGCTCCATCCAGTCCATGGTCGCGGCACCATCATGCACTTCGCCGATCTTGTGCGACTTGCCGGTGTAGTACAGGATCCGCTCGGTCGTCGTGGTCTTGCCCGCATCGATGTGGGCCATGATCCCGAAGTTGCGGTACAGGTTCAGCGGATATTCGCGTGCCATGATGGCGATCCTTTACCAGCGGTAGTGGCTGAACGCCTTGTTCGCGTCGGCCATCTTGTGAGTGTCTTCCCGCTTCTTGACGGCGGTGCCACGGTTGTTGCAGGCGTCCGAAAGCTCGGCAGCCAGGCGTTCTTCCATGGTGTTCTCGTTGCGCTTGCGCGCCGCGATGATCAGCCAGCGGATCGCCAGCGCCTCACGGCGAATCGGGCGCACCTCGACCGGGACCTGATAGGTCGCACCGCCAACGCGGCGCGAGCGGACCTCGACGGCGGGCTTCA
>JAUXPG010000322.1 GCA_030683915.1 Gemmobacter sp. | reverse complement strand
CGAATAGATGCCGACAAAGGCCACCATCGTCACACCCGGCAACAACACCCACGACGGCACCGACAGGATCCGCACGAACACCTTGACCATCGGCACGTTCATCACCAGCAGCACGATGTTGGCGATCAGCAGCGATGCGATCAGGCCCCACACGATCTCGGGCTTTTCGGCAAACAACAGCGGCCCCGGCGTGATGTTGAGCGTCAGCAGCAGCGCCAGCAGCACCGCCGTGGTCCCCGACCCCGGCACCCCAAGGGTCAGCATCGGGATCAGCGCGCCACCGGCGGCGGCATTGTTGCCCGCCTCGGGGGCGGCCACGCCGCGCGGGTTGCCCTTGCCAAAGGTCGCCTTGTCGCGTGCGGTGGATTTTTCCAGCATATAGGCCAGAAACGACCCCAGCGAGGCGCCCGCACCGGGCAGGATGCCCGCGACAAAGCCCACACCCGTGCCCCGCGCCATCGCGCCGTGGGTGGAGCGCAGCATCTTCCAGTTCACCGCGATCTTGCCCAGCTTCACGCCGATGGCGCTGTTCTTGCCATGACTTTCAAGGAACAGGAAAATCTCGGCCACGGCGAACAGCCCGACGATGGCGACCAGAAAATCCACCCCGTCCATCAGGTGCAGTTCCCCGAAGGTAAAGCGCGGCATCCCCGTGGTCTTGTCCAGCCCGACCATCGCAATGGCCAGCCCGATCGCCGCCGCCATCGCGGCCTTGGCCTGGTTGTTCGACCCCACGCCGCCCAGCGTGCAGAAGGCCAGCATGTAAAGCGCGAAATATTCCGCCGGCCCGAACTGAAACGCCACCCGCGCCAGCAGGGGCGCAAGGAACATCAACCCGATGGTCGCCAGAAACGCGCCATAGAACGACGCAAAGCCGGAAATCACCAGCGCATCCACCGCCTTGCCCTGCCGCGCCATCGGATAGCCGTCAAGCGTGGTCATCATGGCGGGTTCATCGCCGGGAATGTTAAGCAGGATCGAACTGATCCGCCCGCCATACATGGCGCCGTAATACACCGCCGTCAGCAGCACCAGCGCCGACATCGCATCAAGGCCCATTGAGAATGAGATGGGGATCAGCAGCGCCACACCGTTCGACGGCCCAAGCCCGGGCAACGCGCCCACAATGGTGCCGACGAAACAGCCGATCACGGCCAGCATCAGGGTCCAGGGCGACAACGCAACCGAGAACCCCATTGCGAGGTTGGAAAGAACGTCCATGTCGGGCTCCTCAGTTGCCCATCAGGGCACGGGGCAAGGGATGCAGGCCAAGACCCAGCACCAGCGCAAACAGGCCATAAAGGCCAAAGCCAAGGCCCACGCCCGCCACCATCGCAGGACCGGGCCGCGGCGAAATCAGATAGCTCAGCACGCCTGCTGCAACGATCGTGGGAAAAATGAACCCCAGCGGCCGGATGACCAGCGCATAGCCCACCAGCACCGCCAGCGCGACGGCCATGTGCAGCGCCATCGACACGCCGGGCCAGTCCGCATCGGGATCGGGCTTGATCACCATGTACACCGCGCACACCATCACCACACTGCCGACGAGATAGGGAAACACCCGCGGCCCCACCGGATCGGAGATGAAGCTTGTCTGGATGGAGGCGGCGCTGAGGAAATACCCCAGCGCCAGAACCATCATGACCGCTCCGAAAATGCGGTCACCCCGGATCATTGAATGATGCCGATCTCGCGCGAAATCCCCTGGATTTCCGCGATGTTGGCCGCAACCCAGGCTTCGAAGTCATCGCCGATCAGGGTATAGGGCGCCAGACCGTTGTCGGCCATCACCTTCTGCCACTGCTCGGACTCCGCCACCTTGCTCAGCGCGTCGGTCCAGCGGGCGAACTCGGCATCCGAAATGCCCTTGGGCACGTAGAACCCGCGCCAGTTCATCGCCACCATGTCCAGACCCTGCTCGCGCGCGGTCGGAATGTCGTCGAACCCGGCCACACGGTCTTCCGACAGGACCGCCAGCGCGCGCACGTCGCCCGACCGCAGGAAGCCCTGGATTTCGGAAATGTCGCCGGTCATTGCCTGGGCAAAGCCGCCGACGGTCTGGGTGATGGCATCGGCGCCGCCGTCAAGCCCGATGTATTTCACCTTGCGCGCATCGGTGAACCCGGCGCGGTTCAGCATCATGAGGACTTTCAGGTGGTCGAAGCCGCCCACGGCAGACCCGCCCGCGAACACCACCTTGGACGGGTCGGCCTTCACCGCCTCGACAAGGTCATTGATGGTCTGGAAGGGGCTGTCCTTGGCCACCACGATCACGCCGGGGTCGCCACCGATGGTGCCAAGCCAGCGCACCTGATCCGCCGTCATGCCGGCAAAGGCGTTCTGCGCCAGCCGCGTGGTGGTGGCGGACGAGGCCGCGACGATCAGGTTGGAATCGGTGTTCCGCTCGGCCACGACGCGGGTATAGGCAACACCGCCGCCGGCGCCAGCCAGGTTCGTGACCTGCACAAGGTCCTTTTCCAGCCCGATTTCCTGCAGGATGCGCGCCACCTGACGGCAGGTGAAATCCCAGCCGCCGCCGGGGTTTGCGGGGGCGATGCATTCGGCGGCAAACACCGAACCCGACATCAGGAACGTCGCCGCCAGCGACAGGGCAAACTTTTTCATGGGTATCCTCCCGTTCATGTCATGCCGGGGGCGACGATTCGTCGCGCCGTCCCCCTTGCAAGAGGCAGGATTCGCGGGGAAAGCTGACACAATCCTGTCATGGCCCGGAAAAGCGGCAATTGCGCATCCTTCTGATCGAAGACAACGCGGAACTGGCACGCTCGGTCCTCGACCGGCTGGCACTGGACGGGCACGCGGTGGACCATGCCGCAACGCTGGCCGGTGCCGACGACTGCCTTGCCGGCGCGGCCTATGACCTCATCCTGCTGGACATCACCCTGCCCGATGGCGACGGGCGCGCGTTTCTGGCCCGCCAGCGCGCCCGCGGCGCCGATACCCCGGTCATCGTGATGACCGCGCGCTCGGCCGTGTCGGACAGGGTCGGCACGCTGGACTTGGGCGCCGACGACTACGTGACCAAACCTTTCGACTTTGCCGAACTCGAAGCGCGGGTGCGCGCGGTGTTGCGGCGGCGCGGCGGGGCGGCGGCCAACCTGCGGCGCTACGGCGATCTGGAGTTTGATCCGCTCGGGGCATCGGTCACCGTCGCTGGCGAAGTGCGCGAACTGCGCAGCCGCGAACTGCGTCTGTTCGAGGTGTTCCTGTCCGCCCCCGGCCGGGTGCTGAGCAAGGACCAGCTGAATGATCGGCTGTTTTCCTATGCCGAAACCGTCAGCGACAACGCGATCGAGGTTTACGTCGCGCGCTTGCGCAAGAAACTGGCAGGCAGCACCGCGCGGATCGAAACCGTCCACGGGCTGGGCTACCGGCTGACCGGCGGATGAGCGCGCGGCGCCCTGCCCCGTCACTGCGCCGCCGTCTGGTGGTGCAGTTGCTGGCCCTCGCGGCGGTGGCGGCGCTGGCACTGTACATTGCGGTCCGCACCAGTTCCGAAAGCGCCTCGCAGGCGACGCAGGATGCCATCCTCGGGGCCGCCACCCTTGCGATGGCCGAAGGGCTGCGGCCCGTCGAAGGTGGCGCCGAGGTGGATATCGACCCCGGAACCTTCTCCATGCTGGCAGCAATGGGCGAGGAACGGCTGTTTTACCGCGTGCTGATCGGTGGCCAGACCGTGACCGGCTATGATGACCTGCCGCTGCCGCAAACCCCGCCTTCGGCGCTGACGCCCGCCTATTTCACCGCCGATTACCGCGACGCCCGCCTGCGCCTGTCGGCCGTCAGCCGCAGCCTGATGATCGAAGGGCGCGCCGCCCCTGTGCTGGTGGTGCTGGGCCAGACCCGCGACGGTCAGGCGGCCATCGCCGAACGGCTGGCCAACCGGGCGGCGACGGTGGGGCTATTGGTGTTTCTGGCCGCGGTGCCGCTGTCGCTGTTGGCCGCAGGCCGTGTGCTGCGCCCGATCGAGGCGCTGGCCGGGGCCGTCGCCCGCCGCGGCCCGCGCGACCTGCGCCCGGTGCGCCACCCGGCACCGCAGGAACTGGCACCGCTGATGGAGGCGTTGAACGGGCTGATTTCGCGGCTGAAATTCACCCTCGACCAGACCGAGACCTTTCTGGCCGAAGCCGCCCACCACATCCGCACTCCGCTCGCCACGCTGCGCTCCGAGGCAGATGTCGCGCTGCGCCTCGCC
>JAUXPG010000303.1 GCA_030683915.1 Gemmobacter sp. | reverse complement strand
AAAACGTCGAGATGCCGGCGATCTATGCCGGCACGCCGGCCGCCGAACGCGCCCCGGTGCCGGCCGAGGTGGCCGACGACCGGCTGCAGCGGCTTCAGGCGTTGCTGACCGAGCAGCAGCGCGCCTGCCAGCAGGGCATGGTCGGGCGCGAGGTGGACGTGCTTTATGAAAAGCCCGGCCGCCTTGCGGGCCAGATGTCGGGCAAGTCGGACCATCTGCATGCCGTGCATGTTGCCGATCCGGGCGGTGTGGTGGGCGAATTGGTGCGCGTGCGGATCGTTGCGGCTTCGAGCAATTCGCTGGAAGGCGTGCGCCTCGTTCGTTGATCTGCTTTCTTTCGCCATCCGGTTGCAACGAAAGAGAAAGAAATCACTGGACTTCCCTTGTGACGGGCGGCAATTCTGGCCCGGGGTAAAACGTGTCTGCAATTATACCAAGGGGGACATTTGCCGTGAGACGGAGGATTTCCGAGGTGCTGCGGCTGGTGGCCGGGGCCGTGGTGCTGGCGGCTGCGCTGGCGACCGCGCCGGCGGTGCTGGCCAAACCGGGGCCACAGGTCGGCCCGGGGGGCGGCAAGCCGGCCCAGACCGGGCGTATCGAGTGGGGCATGTGGATCGACCCCGACGGATGCATGCATTGGTGGGCCGATGGTGGGCTTGAAGGGTATATGGTGCCGCGTCGCGACCCCAAGACCGGCAGGGCCGTCTGCCTGAAACTGAATACCTGTCTGGTGGAAAACACCGACACGCTGTTCGCCACCGACAGCCACAAGCTGACCGGGCATGGCCGTCAGCGGCTGGAACATTTCTTCCGCAACGCGGGGGCCTTTGGCTATGCCATCTATGGCCACACCGATGCCCGCGCCTCGGATGAATACAACATGAGCCTGTCCGAACGCCGCGCCAAGGCGGTTGCCTCGGTCGCACAGTCGGTCGGCGCCTCGGTCGAGCGGGTGGAATGGTTTGGTGAACGCCAGCCGCGCGCCACCAACGCCACCGCCGAAGGCATGCGGCAGAACCGCCGCGTCGAAGTCGTGTGCTATCGGTGGTGATGATGATGAACAGCAAGATCCTCACGGGTGCGACCCTTCTGATGGCTCTGACCGTGGCGGGCTGCGGCGATGGGCTGACGGCCTATACCAACAGCCCAGACACCATCATCGCCGTCGGCGAAGACCGCGGATTCGACCGGACGCGCATTCCTGACCAGCGCGCGGCCATCGCCTATGACCCGGACGGTTGCCAGAACTGGATCATCGACGATGGGGTCGAAGGCTATTCCAGCCCGCGGTTCGACCCGGCGACCGGCATGGCCAACGTGTGCAACAACCACTTCCCGCCCGGTGCGGTGGTGGGCGATTACCAGTCGGGCAACCAGGGCCTGCGCGACTGGGTGCCCAACCGTGGTATGACGCGCACGCCATAACACCCGGCGCCGCATTGCAAAAATTCGGGGGCCGCAGGCGCAAGCCGCGGCCCCTTTGCGTTGGGAAAATGCGGCAGCGCCGCCGAAAATCCGCCTATGGGCTGGGCAAAGCGCGTTTCAGCGTGCAAGATGGCTTGAATGACGCCCCGTGCAGGCGCAGATTTGAACAATGACCGACCCCGAGAAAGAGCCTGAAACCGACCACGCCATCCTGAAGGAGACCCGTTTGGGCATCAGCGCGCTGACCCCCCCGACCCGTTCCGAGACCCCGGCAGAAACCGTTCTCGAATTCCCTGACAACCGTCTTCTGATCGGTCTGTGTGGCGAATATGATCGCAACCTGGCGCAGATCGAACAGGCCACCGGCGTGCAGATCCTGCGACGGGGCAACCGACTGGCGGTCATGGGCGAACCGGCGGCGCGCGATCAGGCGGCAACCTTGCTGCACGGCTTTTATGGGCGGCTGGAATCGGGCAGGGCGCTTGCGCCGGGCGATATTGCCGGGGCACTGCGGCTGGGTCTGGGCGGCGCGGCTGTGCCGGTGCGCGCCGACGACCAGCTTGAGATGTTCAGCGTGGCAGGGTTTGAACTGCGCACCCGCAAAAAGCCGGTGGAACCCCGGACGGCGGCGCAGAAGGCCTATGTCTCGAACCTGTTCAAGCACGAGATGACCTTTGGCATCGGCCCTGCTGGCACCGGCAAGACCTATCTTGCGGTGGCGGTGGGGGTGACCATGCTGATCGGTGGGCAGGTCGAAAAGATCATCCTGTCGCGCCCGGCTGTCGAGGCGGGCGAAAGGCTGGGCTTTCTTCCGGGCGACATGAAGGAAAAGGTCGATCCCTACATGCAGCCGCTTTATGACGCGCTGAATGATTTCCTGCCCTCCAAGCAGGTCGAAAAGCTGATGCTGGACAAGCGGATCGAGATTGCGCCGCTGGCCTTCATGCGCGGGCGCACGCTGTCGAACGCCTTTGTCGTGCTGGACGAGGCGCAGAACGCGACGACCATGCAGATGAAGATGTTCCTGACCCGTCTGGGCGAAGGCAGCCGCATGGTGATCACCGGCGACCGCACGCAGATTGACCTGCCGCGCGGCACCGCAAGTGGCCTGAGCGATGCCGAGCGCATTCTCAAAGGGGTCAAGGGCGTCAGCTTCAACTACTTCGATGCGCGCGATGTGGTGCGCCACCCGCTTGTGGCCCGCGTGATCGAGGCGTATGAGCGCGCCGATGGAGACGCTGGTTGATACCGTAATCGAAGAGCCCCGCTGGGAAACCGCGGGGCTGGAAGCCATGTCTGAACAGGCGGCGCAGGCCGTGCTGGCGGAACTTGGGCTGTCGGCCACGGGGTTCACCCTGTGCGTGATGGGCTGCGATGATGACCGCATCGCCACCCTGAACGCCGATTTCCGGGGCAAGCCCAAGCCCACAAACGTGCTTTCGTGGCCATCGGACGACCGCGCGCCACCTGCGCCGGGGCTGATGCCCGACCTGCCCGACCCCGGCGATTCGGACGACCCCGAGGAACTGGGCGACATTGCTATCGCCTGGGGGGTGTGTCAGACCGAGGCAGCCGAGCAGGGCAAGCCGTTCGCGGCCCATGTGACGCATCTGGTGGCGCATGGCGTGTTGCATCTGCTGGGTTTCGACCATGAGACCGAAGAAGATGCCGCGCTGATGGAGGGAATCGAGATCCGCGCCCTTGCCAGATTGGGTATCCCCAACCCATATTGATCGCTGGCGCGCAAGACGCGCCGGTTTTTCGGAAAGGACCGATGGGCAGTACCACCGATGGCTTGCCGGCAGCGCAGGGCGCGCCGCTAGCCGACCCCGTGCCAGGACGACCGCGCGGGCTTTTACGCCGCCTCTTTCGCAAGACTGCGGCTGACCCCACCCAACAGGCTGCCAACCCGCCTGCGGTGCCGAATGCGGCGCCGGTGCAGGTGTCGTTGCCCGGCATATCCAACCTGCGCCGTTTGCGGGTGGATGATGTGGCGATCCCCAAGGTTGATATCACCGCCGTGCCCGTGACGATCGGGCGCGAGGAACTGGCCGAGGTGTTCCGCGAACAGGGGTTTTCCCGCCTGCCGGTTTACAAGGGCTCGCTGGACCATCCGCAGGGTGTGGTGACGCTCAAGGACTTTGCGCTGACCTACGGGTTCGGGGCGAATGGCAAGTTTTCGTTGCGCAAGATGCTGCGCCCCTTGCTGTATGCCCCGCCGTCGATGCCGCTGACCGTGCTGTTGCAGAAGATGCAGACCGAGCGGGCGCATATGGCGCTTGTGATTGACGAATACGGCGGCGTTGACGGGTTGGTGACCATCGAGGACCTGCTGGAAACCGTGGTGGGCGATATCTCGGACGAGCACGATACCGAGGAAACCGCGCTCTGGACCCAGGAAAAGCCGGGGGTCTGGCTGGCCCAGGCCACCGTGCCGCTGGAGGATTTCGAAGCGGCCATCGGCCAGTCCCTGCGCGTTGGCGAAGATGACCAGGACATCGACACGCTGGGCGGGCTGGTTTACCTGCGCGCCGGTCGGGTGCCGTCGCGGGGCGAAATCGTGCCGCATGAAAGCGGGGCGGAGTTCGAGGTGGTCGATGCCGAGCCGCGCCGGATCAAGCGGCTGCGGCTGCGGATGCCCGGTGTGGTGGCCAGCACCGCAGCGGAAAAGGCGGCGCGGACCGGGACCGAAGGCTGACGGCCCCGCGCCGCGCCCGTTCAGCCGGCCGCGGCGGCCAGAAAGGCGTCGACCTCGGCCTCGGTCGTGGCCCAGCTGGTGACCAGCCGGGCGCGGCCCTCGCCCATGTCGTAATAGCGCGCGCCCGCAGCCTTCAGCCGGGTGTGGGCGGCGTCTGGCAGGGTGGCAAAGGTGATGTTCGCCTGCGCCGGGTGGATCAGCGCCGTGTCGGGCTGGGCGGCAAGGCCGTGGGCCATGCGGGCCGTCATGGCATTGGCGTGACGGGCAAGGTCGAGCCAGAGGCC
>JAUXPG010000173.1 GCA_030683915.1 Gemmobacter sp. | reverse complement strand
GGGTTTTGACGAAGACTTCGCCACGCTTCTCGACAGTCTGGAGGCCAGCATGCCGCTTGCCCACGCCTCAAACCTCTCACTACCTCCCCTTGCCAGAATGATCCATGATCTGTCGGAAGGGCTGATCGGAGAGGTGGTCGACATCGTCACCCGGGGGGCGGTGGCAGCTGTTGAGAACGGTGAGGAAAGGATCACGTCCAGCACCATCATGGCCCTCGGCTATGTGCCGCTGTCACGCCGGCGGAACTCTAACCTGCGCCATGCGATGACATGACCAGCACTGCGCCGAGGATCACGGTTTCACCCGCCCATCGCTATGGACTGGCGACGGGACGTCGCTGGCCGGTGGACGTCAAACCGGCACCCGGCGAGCTTTTGTCAAGCTGGCTGCACCGACTTGCGCATGCCAATGGCGCGCCGCCGCGTTACTTCGGAGCGGTGCTCGGCGCCGCCGGTGGGGCATGGTCGGCACAACTTGACCGGCATCTGCCGGATGCTGTTCGTCGCTTGCTGCTCGACCATACGTCGATCTGCCCCGAAGAGATCGACGGTCTTTGTCTGGCCAACAGTCCACTTTCGATCGTGCGCTTGCGGCTGCGGACCCGGCCGCAAGATGCAGGGACATCGACGGCGCAGTCCTCTTGGCTGCAGTTCTGTCCCACCTGCCTGCGGGAAGACGCAGTGCCCTATTTCCGGCGCAGCTGGACCTTGGCAACCCGCGTGTCCTGCTTTCGCCATGGCTGCCGATTGCGTGACCGCTGCCCGTCTTGTGGTCAGGGCCTTGCGCCGTTCAAGCGGGATCGCCTTGTACCACAGCAGTACTGCGCCTTCTGCGACGCTCACCTCGCGAAACCAACAGGCCCGGCAAGCCTGGGCGCCCGGCGCCTCGAGCGCCTGATTGACGATCTGCTGCGCCTTGATTCCGCTGGGCGCGCGCAGGGCGACCGAAAGTCTCTCGCCGCGCGGCTTATGAGATACCCAGTGCCATTTGGCCCGGCGACATCAACGATCCCGTTTCTGTCGCATCGGGTTCGCTACGATTTCTTCCGGCGGCTGTCAGAGCAGCAGATCGAGGCAAGAGACCCCACGGAACGCGGCCCGCTGACCCTCTGGTTCCGGCTGGCACGCACTGCCGAAAACCACAACGGGCTGGTCAGGATGCTCACGGATCAGCTTAGCGAAACTGCCGGGCTGGGGCTGGCCTCCTCCTCCAGAGAGCCTGATCTGGCCGCTTTGCTGCGGACCGCGATCCGGCTTCGCGAAGACCGCAGCACTCCTGTCACAACTCGCGCGGTCTCTTACACGTCAGGGGCTTCCGAAGATCCCGCCAGGCCAGCATCAGCGAGTTGCTCAGGATCGGGCAGGTCGCGCAAGGATGTCAACCCGAAGGCAGCCAAGAATGCCTCGGTTGTGACGAAGGTATAAGGCGCGCCACGGCGGGGTTCGCGGGGGCCGGTGCCGATCAGGTCGCGCTCGGCCAGGCGGCCGATCAGGTCGCGGCTGATCTCTTTGCCGAAGATGTCCTTCAACCCGTCGCGGCTGATCGGCTGGTGAAACGCAATCGCCGCCAGCACGGCGAGGTCGAACTCTGACAGCTTCAGCGCCTGCGCTCCCACATCCGCCGCGGCGCGGATCGCGGGCGCATAGGCGGGCCTGGTGCGCAGCATCCACCCGGCACCCACCTGCGCCACCTCATAAGGGCGGCCCTCCAGATCGACCGCCAGATCCTCGATCAACAGATCGACCGAGGCCCCCTGCCCCACGACACGCGCCAGATGATCCCGCGCCACCGGTGCGCTACTGGCAAACAAAACCGCTTCGATCCGGCGCAGCCATTCCCGCCAGCGGAGATCGGGCGGCAGGTCAGCCAGGTCCCGGTCAAGCCCTGTCTCTTCGCGCCGTGCCATGCTCAGACCCCGTAAAGGCGGAAGGTGTCGCGCCCGCTCATTTCCCGCAGCACGCCCAGGTCAACCAGCCGCTCGCAAAGCCTCCGTGCGGCACGCTCCGACAGGATTTCCGGCATCGCCCGGGCCAGCGCCACGGGGGTCAAGACGTCCTGCGACAGGAACAGCTCCACCGCCCGCGCCGCCCCCTTGGCCCGCAAGTTCGGCACCGCTGCACGCAGACGTGCCGCCGCCCGTGCCAGATCGCCCGCCATGGACAGCGCCTGGCCGACCCCCCTTGCAGCGGAACGATGGCAGGCAAGGCGCAGGTCGTCGCCCCGCAGGCGCAGGTCGCGCGCCGTCATCACCGGACCGAGAAGCGGCAACAGATGATCCCGCCCCAAGGCCAGCGACAGCACCGCATCCGCCAGGATCAGGGCCACGATCTCGCCCCGAGAACTGTCGGTCAGCACGGCCTCGATGACCTGCGCAGCGCGGTCGATCGGGGTTGGCCCGGTGGCATCGAGGCTCACGGCAGTCCGCTCCGGCGCGACACCGTCCAGCGCACGGCCCAGATTTGAGACCGAGATCGGCCGCGACACGGCCCGCGACCACTGCCGCAAGATGTTTCCCGCAGGGCCGGGATCATCGCCCGCCCTTGTCAGATGCAGCGCATCACGCAGCGCACCGGCCCCTTCTCGGCGCCCTGCAATGCCCGCTGAAACCTCTGCCGCCGCCAGAGCCAGCCGGTCACGCCAAAGCGCCTGCGGCACAGGATCGGCGGCCGTCGCCAGAGTGAGGTGCGCCAACGCGGCCCCTGATCTGAACGCTGCCATTTCACGAGTTTCCGGAGGCGTGGCGGTGATCCAGCCTGGCAGCGGTGCCAGCATCGGTACGGGTTCTGATGGCTTGACGGGGGATTTTCTCATGCGGCCACGCTAATTTACAACGGCGCTTTTGGCTAGGCCATTGCGTCAAAAGCGCCGCAGCTTTGTGATTACCACTGTGTCCAATAAGATTGCATTATCGGACACATTGGAGATATGCTCAAAGGCATGACCGTGTCGTTTTAGTTTCATGGGTGGATTCACCCGAAATCAGCCCTCTCGCCCTCGAAGTTTCCACCTAATCGGTGGACCGGGCTCTTGCTCAATCTCTGGACTCCTCGTTTGCCGGTCAGCATAGGGCATTCCTTTACAGATGCCTGACGCCTGTTCCTGGCTCAGATGTCGTGACGGCGCGGCGCGCCTGAACAATCTGGAGGCCGCCTCCGGCATCGTGCCATCTGAAACAAGCGCAGCCCCAAATAGATCCTGCAGCACAACTAGGGCCTGTGGACATTCAGGATTCCCAACCGGTCTGAATTCTGATTCAAGCTTCCAAAATGGAGGTTTGAATGAACGAAGAGCGGTTTGTGTTGACAGA
>JAUXPG010000134.1 GCA_030683915.1 Gemmobacter sp. | reverse complement strand
GGGCAGGGACCAGTTGGGTGGCAATTCGCCCAGATAGGGCTGGCCGGGCGCAAAGCCGATCGCCAGCACCTCGACCCAGCCGCAAAGCTCGGCCACCGCCCGATCCTCCGACACCCCGGCCAGCGCCGCCGCTTCGTTCAGATCGGGGCCGTGGTCGCCGCCAAAAACACAAGGTATCACCCACGCCCGCCCGCCCGCCGGGGTGGGCGCGCCCGGGGCCGCCAGCGCCGCCGCCAGCCGCGCCCGCAGGTCGGCGTGCGGCAGGGCGCGCGGGTCGAACCGGACCAGCACACTGACCCGCGCCACGGTGGTTTCCTCAACCCCCGGCCAACCCTCGGCCTCGATGCGGGCGCGAAAGGCGCGGGCGGCGCGGTTTGCGCCCATGTCCATGACCGGGGCGAATCGGATCACCATGCGGTCGATGCCTTCGGGGGCGATATGGGGGAATGTGTCGGCCATTCCCGACCGTCGCGCGGGGCGCGCGGGCTGTCAACCGCGCCCCGACGCCGCCCCGGTCGCCTTGCGGCCCAAGTCTTCGGCGTGGTCCAGTTCGCTGCGCAACCGGGCCGCTTCGGCAGCCTTCGGCGTCGTGAACCGCGCCAGCAGCAGATAGGCCACCGGGGTCAGATACAGCGTCGCCATCGTGGCCAGCCCAAGCCCGCCGACGATGACCCAGCCCAAGGCTTCGCGCGCTTCGGCCCCCGCGCCGGATGACAGGATCAGCGGCACGCCGCCCAGCACGGTGGACACCATCGTCATCATCACCGGGCGCAGGCGGATGGTGGCGCCTTCGGTGATCGCGTCGCGCACGCTGCGCCCTTCGTCGCGCAACTGGTTGGCGAATTCCACAATCAGGATGCCATTCTTGGCCATGATCCCGACCAACAGCACCAGCCCGATCTGGGAATAGACGTTCAGGCTTCCGCCCGTCAGGATCAGTGCAAAGATCGCGCAGGCCAGCCCGAGTGGCACCGTGGACATCACGATTACCGCCGACACAAAGCTTTCGAACTGGGCCGACAGCACCAGAAACACCACCAGAATGGCAAAGCCGAAGGTCAGGAGGATGCCGGAATTGGTTTCGCCCAGCGTCGCCGCCTCGGCCAGCGGCACGATGCGGCTGCCGGGGGGCAGGATATCGGCGGCCAGCGCCTCCACCTCGGCCAGCGCCTGACCCAGTGACAGCGCCGGGGTCAGCCCTGCTGTGATCGGCACCGACCGCATCTGCGACTCGCGTCCCAGTTCCGGGGCGACCGCGCGCTCTTCCAGCCGCACGAAACTGGAAATCGGCACGTTCTGCCCGGCGGCCGTCCGCACGAAGATGCGTTCCAGATCCGAAGGGTCGTTCACCGGATCGGCGGTCGAGATCATCTGGATGTCATAGCTGCGGTCACCGATGAACACGCTGCCCACCGTGCGCCCGTCCAGCACGGCCTGCAACGCCTCGCCCAGACCATCGATGCTGACGCCAAGGTCCGAAGCGCGGGTGCGGTCCACCTCGATGAAAAGCTGCGGTTGCGTGGTGTCATAGCCCAGCCGGACCAGACCGAAGGCGGGGTTCTTTTCCATCTCGGCCACCAGTTCGGTGGCGCTTGTGCTCAGCCCGTCATAACCGGGGCCGACGATGGCAAAGCTCAGGCCCTGACCCGCGCCGCGAATCCGCAGGCTGTTGGACTGGATGGCAAAGGCCCGCACCCCGATCACCCCGCGCAGGCGGGCGCTGATATCGGCCACGATGTCCTGCTGGCTGCGCGTGCGGTCTTCCCAGTTGGCCAGCGTCATCACCATGAACCCGCCGTTTGCCTGCCCGCCCGAGCCGGAGATGGAAAAGAGGTTGCGCACCTCGCCGCTGGCTTGCAGGGGGGCCATCGCTTCTTCGATGTCGCGCATCTTGCCCGCGGTATAGTCAAGCGACACACCTTGCGGTGCATCCACCCGCACCAGCGCCAGCGCGCGGTCCTCGGGCGGGGTCAGTTCCTGCCGGATCGACCCTGCGGCCAGCAACGCGGCGCCGCCGAACAGCAGGGTCAGCGTCACCACGACAAGGGGCGCGGCCAGTGCGGCGCGCAAGGACCGGCTGTAAAGGGCTGCCAGTGCCTCGCCCAGCCGCACCATCGGGCCCCGGCGGGGCGGGGTGGCCGGTGCCTCGGCCTTCAGGATGCGGCTGGCCAGAACGGGGCACAGGGTCAGCGCCACGACCGACGACAACAGCACCGCCATGGCCAGCGTGAAGCCGAATTCGCGAAACAATCCGCCCGCCTGTCCGGGCAGGAACGACAGCGGGATGAAAACCGCCGCCAGCGTCGCGGTGGTGGTCACCACGGCAAAGAACACCTGCTGCGTGCCCAGCACCGCCGCCGCGCGTGCGCCCATGCCTTCGGCCCGGCGGCGCACGATGTTTTCCAGCACCACGATCGCATCATCGACCACCATGCCGGTCGCGAGCACGAGTGCGAGCAGGGTCAGGATGTTGATGGAAAATCCGGCCAGATAGATCGCCGCCAAGGTGCCGATCAACGCCACCGGCATCGACAAGGCCGGGATCAGCGTAGCCCGCACATCCAGCAGAAAGACAAAGATCACCGCGACCACGATGGCCGTGGACAGCATCAGCGTCAGCGCCACTTCCTTGACGGCGCCTGAAACGAAGGTGGCGTCGTCCGAGGTGATGGTCAGCGTGACATCAAGGGGCAGCATCGGGCGCAGGTCTTCGACCGCGCGGGTCACGGCCGCGGAAATCGACAGCGTATTCGACTGCGCGGCGCGGATGATGCCCAGTCCCACCCCCGCCTGTCCGTTGGCGCGCAGGATCGAACTGCCAAGCGCCGGGCCGAGGCTGACCTGGGCGACATCGCGCAGCCGGATCCCATCGCGCAGGACCAGCGCCTCGAACGCCTCGGGGCTGGTGATGGCAGCGGTTGTGCGCACCACCAGCGACTGGCGCTGCGAGGCCAGTGACCCTGCGGGCGCGTCGAAGGACACGTTGCCGACGGCGGCGCGGATATCGGCCAGCGACAGACCCCGCGCGGCCAGTTGGCGCATGTCGATGTCGATGCGGAACACCTCGGCCCGGTCACCGAACACCTGCAGGTCAGCCACCCCTTCGGCCGACAGCAAACGGTCCTGCACCAGATCCTCGACCAACCGGGTCAGTTCCTGCGGGCTGCGGCGCGGCGAGGTGAGCGACAGGCGCATCACCGCATCCGCGTTGGCATCGGCCTTGACGATGCGCGGCGCTTCGGCGCGGTCGGGCAGGTTGTTGGTAATCCGCGCGATGGCATCGCGCATGTCGGTCGCGGCGACGTCAAGGTTGGTGCTGGAGGTGAATTCCACCGTCACCCGGCTGCGGCCAAAGCGGGACGAGGAGGATATGGCGCGCACACCCGACACTCGGCTTGCGGCGCCTTCGATGATCGCGGTGATCTCGCGGTCGATGGTTTCGGGGGCCGCACCGGAATACTCGGTGGTGATGGTGATGACGGGGCTGTCCACATCGGGCAGTTCGCGCACTTCGCCGCCCAGATACCCCGCGATCCCTGCAATCACGATGAGCGCGTTCAGCACGAAGGCAAGGATCGGGCGGCGGATGAAAAGGGCGGTGCCCGACAGATGGGCATTGCGTTCGATGCGTGTGGACATGCGCGCGGGCCCCTAAAGCCGGGCCGCGTCGGTGCCCTGCGGCACGGCGGCGCCGCTGGCGGGCTGCAGCGTGCCGCCCTCCCGCCCCTGCACGCGCACCGGCGCGCCGGGGCGCACCGCTTGCACGCCTTCGACGATCACCAGATCGCCGGGCAGGAACGCGGCATCGACCAGCACTTCGGTTTCCGACCGTTGCAGGATGCGCACCGGCAACCGCGCCGCCCGCCCTTCGCGCACCACCCAGACAAAGGCGCCTTCGCGGCTCCATTGCACCGACAACGGATCGACCGAAGGCGCCGCCTCGCCGGGCAGGTCGATCTGGATGGAAAACGACATGCCCGCGCGCAACCTGTCGTCGGCATTGTCCAGCATCGCCTGCACCCGCAAGGTGCGGCTGGCCGGATCGACCCGGTTGTCGATGGCGCTGATCTTGCCCATCGTGGCGCCGTGGCCGGTCGCCAGCGCCTGCGCGGCCACCGGATCACCCGGCGCCACCCGCCCGACCATGCGTTCGGGCAGCCGGAAATCCACCAGCAGAACCGAACGGTCGTCGATCTGCGCCAGTTCGGTCGATGTTCCGACCTGCGCCCCGACTTCGGTGTTCAGAATGCCGACCCAGCCCGCGATCGGGGCCAGAACCTGCCGCTGTGCCAGATCGAATTCGGCCTGCCGCAGCGCCAGCTCGGCCTGCCGCAGGGCAAGCTCGGCCTCGCGCGTCTGCACGTCGGTGCTGGCCCCGGCGCCGCGCAGGCGCAGCACACGTTCGACCCGCGCGCGGGCATCGTCGAGCACCAGCCTGGCACGTTCCAACGCGATTTCCTCGGCCTCGCTGTCAAGCCGGGCCACAAGCTGCCCGGCTTCGATCCGCTGGCCTGACTGGACCGGCACCTCGGTCACCCGGCCTGGCGTTTCGGGCACCACGGACACCGACCGCAGCGACCGCCCGTCGCCGATGGCCGTTACGCTGTCGGCCATGCGGCCCGCGCCGGGCGCTTGCGCAATCACCATCGGGCCGCCGCCCCCGCCACCAGCGCCTGCCGGCCCG
>JAUXPG010000449.1 GCA_030683915.1 Gemmobacter sp. | reverse complement strand
AGCCCATTATATAGCCGCCGGACGAGAAATGCTTTCCCTCGGCGCGCAGCACGATCACGCGCACACGGTCATCTGAATCCAGTGCCTCGAAGGCGCGTCGCAATTGGTCGCGCTGCGGCATCATGATGACATTCATCGGCGGGCGGTTCAGGATGATGTCGCCGCGATGGCGTTCGGCATCAATTTCGACACGAAAGCCGTCCAGATCGGCAAGGCGGGGGTCGGGGGTCATGGAGTCTCCTGTGTTCATGCGGATTTCTGGCCCGGCTCTGCGGGCTCAGGGGTGAATTCGCCCGCCACCAGCAGGCGGCGAAGCAGCTTGCCCACCGGCGAGCGCGGCAATTCGGCGACAAAGATCACCCGGCGCGGGCGCTTGAAGGCGGCCAGCCCAGAGGCCCGGCAATGAGTGCAAAGGTCTTCGGCACTGACGGCGGCGCTGCGCCTCACAAAGGCCACGACGATCTTGCCCCAGCGCTCGTCTGGCAGGCCGACCACCGCGCATTCGCCCACGCAAGGGTGCAGCGACAGGCAGTTTTCCACTTCGACAGGGCTGACATTTTCGCCGCCAGTAATGATCATGTCATCGACGCGACCGGTGACGAACAGATCGCCTTCAGCATCCATCCGCCCCATGTCGCCGGTAAAATACCAACCGGCACGCAGCGATTTCGCATCGGCCTCGGGGCGGCGCCAATAGCCTTCAAAGGCCTCATCGCCCAACAATGTGGCGATGATCTCGCCCTCGTCGCCGGGTGTCACCCGAGCGTCGGGGTTCCCCTGCCCGGGGACGACGATACGAAGATCCTGATTGAGCCCCGCTCGTCCCGCCGATCCGGGTTTGGCCGGTGCGTTCTGATCGACCGAAAAGGTATAGACCTCGGAGCTGCCGTAATGGTTGACAAAAAGCTCCGGCTGGAATGCCGCCTTCAGCCGCTGAAGCAATCCATCGGTCATCGAGGCTCCTGCAAAGCCCAGCCTGCGCACCGATGCGGTATTGGTCAGCACGAAATCGGGATGGACCAGCAAGTCGTGATAAAGGGTCGGCACCAGATAGAGGCTGGAAACAGCCTCGGTTTCAATCAGCGCCAGCGCGCGGCCCGCGTCAAAGCGGGGCAGGCAGACAAAGCGCCCGCCCAGCAGCGACATCGCCAGCAGCGAACGCACCCCCATGGTGTGATAGAGCGGCATCACCCCCAGAGTGCGCTCGCCCCTCGGCATCAGGTTCTGCGCCACATGGGCAAGGGCGGCGGCCCGTTCCATCCGGTGCCGGCGCGGCACACCTTTCGGCCGCGCCGTCGTACCCGAGGTATAGAACATCAAGGATATATCCTCGGCCGAGGCGCACGGCGTGGCATCGACGCGGCCCGACATCATGTCATCGATCGAAAGCGCACCCGCGACGCAGCCCCCGGATGCAATCTGCACCAAACCCGCCACCAGGTTCGAAGCACCTGCCGCCGCCATGCTGGACGCGTCAAGGACAAGGCCCCGTGCCTCGGCATTGAGCAGGGTGAAATCGAGCTCCTCGGCGGTGATGCGCCAGTTGACCGGCACGATCACGATGGCGGCCATCTGGCAAGCCCAATGCAGGGTCGCGGCATCGGCGGTGTTTTGAAGGGCGCAAACCAGATGATCGCCCGGTTTCAGCCCTAGATGCCGCAGGCTGTCCGCCAGCGCGCCAATGCGCGTCAGCCAATCAGCATAACTCAACCTCAGATCGCCATCCACAAGTGCAATCGCGTTCGGGTCGCGCGCAACGGATGCAAGAAAGCTGCGGCCCAGATCAAGCATCGTCTGCCTCCGCCCTGATATGCGCGGCCGCGTCAAGAACGGCCGCAATGATGGGGTGATATCCGGTGCACCGGCACAGGTGGCCCGACAGAACCTCGCGCACACGGGGCTCGTCAGGGGCGGGGTCGGTCGCCAGCAGGTGATCCATCGACATCAGTATGCCTGCCATGCAAAAGCCGCATTGCAGCGCGTGGTGGCGCTGAAACGCCGCCTGCAGCACCGACAATCTCCCGTCTCGTGGCGACAGCCCCTCTACCGTGTCGATCCGGCAACCGTGGGCCTGCACCGCCAGCGTCAGGCATGCCCTCGCCAGGGCTCCGTCAATACGGACGGTGCAGGCCCCGCAGACGCCGTGTTCACATCCCACATGCGTGCCAAATGCCCCCAGGCCCTGGCGCAGGAAATCGCTCAGCAGCATGCGCGGCTCGGCTTCGGCGCTGACGGCTTGGCCGTTCAGGACAATTTCAACCCGGTGTTTTTGTCCGGCAATCATGCGCATGCGCGGGCCCTTTCGATGACATCGCGGCCAAGGCGGCGGACCAGATCGCGGCGCAGGCGGGCGGTTGCATGCAGGTCGCCGCGCGCCTCCAGCGACCAGGCGAATTCATTTAGGGCGTCGTCGGTCTGTGCGGCATCCAGGGCAGGCCACTCCCGCACCATCGGCGTGTCATTGACCCCTCCCACGGCCAGCCGGACCTTGCTCCCAGCCACCACCGCAGCCACCGCCACCAGCGCAAAATCGCCATGGCGCCGGCCGAATTCGGCAAAGGCCTGCCCAGACGCGTCCAACGGAAAGCTGACGGCTTCGATCATCTCGCCCTCGTTCAGGGCGGTCTGCATCATGCCTGTCAGAAAATCCGATGCTGGCACCGCCCGGCGTGTGCGGCCCCGAACCAGCACTGACCCACCCAAGGCCGCCAGTACCAGCGGAATTTCGGCCGATGGGTCGGCATGGGCAACCGAACCGCAGATCGTTCCCCGCGCGCGGGTCTGCACATGGCCAACCCAGGGCAGCGCCTGCGCCAGAAGTGGCACCTCGGTCCCCAAAGAGGGCCGCGCAAGCAACGCGGCCTGCCGGGTGGCAAATGGCACGACCAGCGCACCACGTTCAATCTGCGGCTCGGACATGCCGGGAACATGCATCACATCGACCAGCAGAG
>JAUXPG010000370.1 GCA_030683915.1 Gemmobacter sp. | reverse complement strand
ATCATCAGCCAGTGCCCCAGAATGCCGGTGCAGCACAGCAGAGCCATCCAGCCCCAATCGGGCGTCCGCATCGGTTCCCAGAACCACGCCCCGGCCAGCGTCATCACCACGGCGCCCGCCGTGCCCGTCCAGAACAGGCTGACCGACGAGGTGTCATGCCGCCCGACATAGCGGGTCATCAGGCCGTAAAGTGCAAACATGAACGCAGCACCCAGAGGCACCAGCGCAAACGGCGAAAACACCCCCTGCCCCGGCTGCAAGATCACCAGCACGCCGACAAAGCCGATGGCAATCGCGGTCCAGCGCCGCCAGCCCACCCGTTCGCCCAACACCGGGCCTGACAGCGCCGCGACCAGCAGCGGATAGATGGCAAAGATCGCGTGCGTTTCCACCAGCCCCAGCGTGGCAAAGGCCAGCACAGCGATGCAGATTTCCAGCGCCAGCAGCACCCCGCGCCCCAGCTGCAGCCACGGATACCGGCTGGCCACTGCCGCGCGGATACCGCCCGGCGACCGCGCCGCCAGCGCGATGACAAAGGCGGCAAAGAACCAGTAGCGGATCATCACCACCATAAGAACGTTGTATTCCTGCGCCAGATGGCGCGAAATGCCATCCTGTGCGGCGAATACCGCCGTGGTCGCTACCATCAGCCAGATGCCCAGCTTCGTGTTCTGCACCGCCATCGCTCAGGCCTCCTTGTGCGCAGGCAGCCGCAGCAGGGTCACAAGACCTGCCCCCACCACCACCGCAGCGCCGATCAGCACCGCAGGGTCCAGCCGTTCGCCAAACACAGAAGCACCCATCATCATCACGAACACCAGCTGCAGATAGGCAAAGGGCTGCACCACATTGGCCTCGGCCCGGGTATAGCACCGGATCAGCAGCCAGTTCGACATGATCGCCACCAAGCCGTTGATCACCGTGAGCCCCCAGTCTGCCGCTGGCATCGGTTCCCAGAACCAGATGCCGATCACGGTCATCATGGCGCAGCCAAGGATGCCCGACCAGAAGAAGGCGACAAACGATGCCTCCGCGCGCGTGGCCAACCGGGTCAGCACGGAATAAAGCGCAAACAGTGCCGCCGATGCCAGCGGCAGCACCGCCAGCGGGGTGAACAGGTCGGACCCCGGACGCAGGATGATGAGAATGCCGCAAAACCCCGCGCCGATGGCCAGCCAGCGTGCAAGGCCCACCCGTTCGCCCAGAACCGGCCCGGACAGCGCGGCGATCATCAACGGGCAGACCGCAAACATCGCGTGCGTGTTGATCAGCCCGATCAGGGTAAAGCTGGCCACGATGGCGCAGATTTCCGCAATGTGCAGGGTGGCGCGGGCCAGATGCAGCCCCGGCCGCGCCGTGGCCACCGCCGCGCGCATCCCCTGCGGCTGGCGCCAAGCCAGCATCAGCACGAAGGCCGCAAAGAACCAGTAGCGGATCATGATGGTCTGCCAGACGGTGTATTCACCGGCCAGATGCCGCGACAGCCCGTCCTGCACGGTAAAACTGGCCACTGCGCCGATCATCAGCCAGATACCGGCCCGGTTGTCCTGCGCCGTCATGTCACCCCAGCCTACCGGCGCTCATGTGCCGCTTGGTCCCGAATCCTGCGCAACGCGTGACCTGAAATCCAACCCCCTGCAAGGCCCGGCGCACATGCCCTGCCGCCGTGTAGGTGGCAAAGCTGCCGCCCGCCGCCGTATGCGCCGCGACCTCGGCCATCACCGCGTCGCCCCACATCTCGGGGTTTTTGGCAGGGGAGAACCCGTCGAGAAACCACGCATCCGCACGGCCCGCCCAGTGTGGCAGGGTTTCGCGGACATCGCCCACGATCACCTCGGCCTCCAGCCCCTCGACCGTAATCCTCCGGGCGCCGGTGGCCCATTGGTCAAGGAACGGCCCGGCCACCGCCGCCGCCTCGGGAAACAGCGCAAGGGCTTGCGCGATATCGGTCGCGGACAGCGGATAGGCCTCGAAGCTGGTGAACCGCAGGGGTCCGTCCACGCCTGCACCCCGCCATGCGATCAGTGCCGCGAGCATGTTCAGCCCGGTGCCAAAGCCCAGTTCGGCGATCCGAAATCCGGGGCAGAACCGGCCCGGCAGCCCATTGCCGGCCAGAAACACGTGCCGGGTTTCCGCCAGCCCGTTGCCCAGCGAAAAATAGGGGTCATCGAACCGCCGCGCCACGGGCACGCCGCCCGGTGTCCAGTCCACCCCGTCCGCGTGTGACATCTGGCCCCTTGCCCCTTTGCCGTGACACCACTACCCCCCGTAGAGGGCCGCCTTCGGGGCGGCAGGGGAAGCGCACCCTTTTCAGGCGGCGCCAGACGAAAGGCAAGCCATGCAGGACATCACCGTCATGGGCGCGGGCGCCTTTGGCCTGTGCATCGCATGGGAGGCCGCGCGCCGTGGCGCCCGCGTTCAGGTGATTGACCCCTGGGGTCCCGGCGCGGGGGCCTCGGGCGGGGTCGTCGGCGCGCTGGCCCCCCACGCGCCCGAAAGCTGGACACCCGCCAAAGCCTTGCAGTTACAGGCGCTTGAATTGGCGCCAGACTGGTGGGCGGGGGTAGAAGCCGCGTCGGGCCTGCCAACCGGATACGCGCGCACGGGGCGGGTGCAGCCGCTGGCCGATGACCGTGCCGTGTCCTTGGCCAGGGCGCGGGCGGCAGGCGCCGCAACGCTGTGGCAGGACCTGGCGGACTGGCGGGTGCGGCCTTGGCAGGACAGCGACCCGATCAGCCCGTCGGGCATGGTGGCCGAAGACACGCTGACCGCCCGGTTGCACCCCCGCCTTGCGCTGGCGGCTCTGGTGGGGGCGATCCGGGCGCGGGGTGGCATCGTGGCCGCCGATGGCCCCCCGCAAGGTCCGGTGATCTGGGCCACCGGCGCCGCCGGGTTGCGCGATCTGTCGGCGGCCTTGCGCCGCCCGGTCGGGTGCGGCGAAAAAGGGCAGGCGCTGGCGCTGCGCCACGCGGCGCCGGGCGCCCCCCAAATTTACGCCCCCGGCCTGCATATTGTGCCCCATGCCGATGGCACGGTGGCCATCGGTTCCACCTCGGAACGTGATTATGAGGACCCCGCCACGACCGACGCGCAACTGGACACGCTGCACGCGCGCGCGGTTGATGTCTGGCCGGTGCTGGCGCAGGCGCCCGTCGTGGCACGCTGGGCCGGAGAAAGGCCACGCGCCGCCAGCCGCACGCTTTTGCTGGGCGAATGGCCGGGCCGGCCGGGTCATTTCGTGGCGAATGGCGGGTTCAAGACCGGGTTCGCGATGGCCCCTGTGGCTGCGCAGATGATGGCCGATCTGGTCCTCGAAACCCGCGACCGTGTGCCGGAAGCGTGGCGCATCGGCTAGTGCGTCCACGGCTCAGGTTTCGCGCACCACGTCCTTGTGGATGATGACATCCGCTTCGGGATAGGCCTCGATGATGGCGCGGCGCAGTCCGGCGCCGATGTCATGCGCCTCGCGCAGCGTCTGGTCGCCGTCGAGTTCGATGTGCAGGTGCACGAAAATCCGGCTGCCCGCCGTGCGCGTCTTGAGGTCATGCCACCCGCGCACGCCGGGCCACCCATCGGCAATGCGCGCGATGCCGTCCAGCACGGCCGGATCGGCCCGCCGGTCCATCAGCGCATCCCACGCGCCGCGCCCGATGGCCAGCGATCCGCGCGCGAGCACCAGCGCCGCAACCAGCGCCACACCCGCATCCAGCTGCCACACCCCCCAGACGCGCGATGCCAGCAACGCGGCAATGGCCCCGAGCGCGGGCAACAGATCGGCCATGTAATGCAGCCGGTCCGCCGCAATCACCCGGCTGCCGGTCGCCTTTGCAACACGGCCCTGCCAGACCACCAGCGCCGCCGTCAGCGCGACCGACACCGCCATTGCCAGCAGACCAGCCCCTTCGGAATGCAGTTGCGGTGCCTCGGTCGCCATAAGCCGCGCGGTCGCCTGCCAGACCAGACCGGCCGCCACCAGCATCAGGAACAGCGCCTGACCCAAGGCCGTCAGATCCTCGACCGAGGTGTGCCCAAAGGCGTGATCGTCGTCAGGCGGGCGCGCGGCATAAGCGACCGCCGCCATCGCACCCAGCGACATCATCACATCCAGCGCCGAATCGGCCAGCGAGGCCGCGACCGACAGCGCCCCGGTCATCCATAGCGCCCAGAGCTTCACACCCACCAGCACCACCGCCACTGCGACCGAGGCGCGGGCCGCCGACAGGTTCAGCCGATGGGGTTCAGGGTGGGTCACGGCGGACTCCGCTGCCAAGGCATCAAGGCGCGCGCTTTGGCACGTCGCCGCCGAGTCGGGCAAGCCTCATTCGAAGGTTTCGTCCGGGTCCACGCCCCAAAGCGCAGCTTTTGGCACCCATCCGCGCAATCCGTCGCGGGTGATGCGGCACCAGCCCGGGCGGCATTCGATGACGCGCGCCACCACCCCGGTTTCGGCCCGCGCCAGAACTGCGCTGCCGACGTCCGGTGACGCGCGCAATTCCGCCATGTCCTCGACCACGATTGCGGTGCGCGTGGGCGACAACAGGGCATAGTGCATCCAGCCCCCCACCCCTTCGGCATCTTCGACACGGCGCCAGTTTTCGTATTCCGCCGTCACCTTCAGCGGCAGGCCCGACCGCTGGTAAATCCAGTCCACCCGATGATCCGGGCCCGGGCCTCGGCGGGCGCGGGCCTCGGCGCCCTTCAAGGACACAAAGCGCGGCAGGGGCCTGCGCGTGACGCAGCCGATGCCGGGGGGGCAGTCCTTGCCCTTGGCGGCGGCGGCAGCGGGGGGCGGTCCTTCGACCGCCTGTGCAAGGGCCGGTTCCGCCCCGGCCAAACCGCATGCCATGATCGCCAGCGCGCGAAGTGCGTGTCGCATCGGGTCCGCCTGTCTTGGGGCGCAGATCGGCGCGCCCCCATCCTCTGGGTTTCGCGGTCTTTTTGCCGCGTCGGTGCTCTGGGCCGCAGCGGAGTGCTTGTGCCCGCCGCAACCTTGCGCCACCTTGCCACCGAAGGCTCCGGTTGGGAAGTGCAGGGAGGAAGACCATGCCCGCGAAAAGGCTGAGTGTTGTCGTGACGCGACGGTTGCCCGAGGCGGTGGAAACCCGCATGACCGAGTTGTTCGATGTGTCCTTACGCGACCCCGACGTGCCGATGACCCGTGATGAACTGGTCGCGGCGGTGAAAACTGCTGATGTGCTCGTGCCTTGCGTGACCGACCATATCGACGCCGGGGTGCTGGCGCAGGCGGGCGAACGGCTGAAGCTGATCGCGAGCTATGGCGCCGGGGTTGACCACATCGATGTGGCCACCGCGCGCCAACGGGGCATTCTGGTGTCGAACACGCCCGGCGTGCTGTCCGAAGACACCGCCGACATGACGATGGCCCTGATCCTTGGCGTCTTGCGCCGCGTGCCCGAGGGCATGGCGGAGATGCAGGGCGGCCAATGGAAGGGCTGGTCGCCGATGGCGCATCTGGGGCACAGGGTGGGCGGGCGGCGGCTGGGCATTCTGGGCATGGGGCGCGTCGGTCTGGCGGTGGCGAGACGGGCGCGTGCCTTTGGCATGCAGATCCACTATCACAACCGCCGCCGCCTGCGCCCTGAGGTCGAAACCGAGGTTGAGGCGACCTATTGGGAAAGCCTTGATCAGATGCTCGCGCGGATGGACG
>JAUXPG010000267.1 GCA_030683915.1 Gemmobacter sp. | reverse complement strand
TCCGAAGCACCCGCTAGGCATCGCCGGCGGGCTGACGCGGGCGTTCATCGCTTCGGCCCTGACGCCGCTGTTCATTCTGGCGGCCGTGGCGGCGGGGATGGTGGCGCTGATCTCGCTTCCGCGCGAGGAGGAGCCGCAGATTTCCGTGCCGTTGGTCGACATCCACGTGCAGGCGCCGGGCCTGCGTGCCGAAGATGGCGTGAAGCTTGTGACCGAACCGCTGGAGGTCATCGTCAAGGCGATCAACGATGTCGAGCACGTCTATTCCCAGACCCGCGACGATGCGGTGATGGTCACCGCGCGGTTCGTCGTCGGCACCCGGACCGAAGACGCCATCCTGCGCGTGCATGACAAACTCCGCGCCAACATCGACCGCCTGCCGCTTGGCGTGCCTGAACCTCTGGTGATCGGGCGCGGCATCGATGATGTGGCGATCATCGCCCTGACCCTTGCGCCTGCGCGGGGACACGAGGCCAGCGCGAACGACCTGACGCGGATCGCGCGCGAACTGCAGGCCGAGGTTGCAAAGGTGGCTGATGTCGGGCTGACCTATATCGTCGGTGAGGCGCAAGAGGTGATCCGCATCGCGCCCGACCCCGAGCGGTTGGCGCTCTATGGCGTGACCTTGCAGCAACTTGCGGGCAAGGTGGCGCAGGCCAACCGCAGCCTCAACACCGGGCTGCTGCGCGACAAGGGCGAACAGGTGGCGCTGGTCGTCGGTGAAACGCTGACGGCGCCCGCCGAAGTGGCGCGCCTGCTGCTGACCACGCGCGACGGGCGCGCGGTCTATGTCTCGGACGTGGCCGATGTGTCGTTCGTGCCGGATGCCTCGGGCCACATCGTCGCACAGGTCACCCGCGATGGCGACGACCTGCGCCGCACCCCGGCGGTGACACTGGCGGTCGCCAAACGCGCAGGCGCCAACGCCGTGATCGTGGCCGAGCAGGTGCTGCACAAGCTGCACGCCCTGGAAGGACGGCTGATCCCTGCCGGGATCGACGTCGCCGTGACGCGTGACTACGGCGAAACCGCCAACGAAAAGGCGAACGAACTGCTGTTCCATCTGGCGTTGGCGACGGTCAGCATCATCGCGCTGGTCTGGCTTGCCATCGGCTGGCGCGAGGCGGTGGTGGTGGCCATCGTCATCCCGGTGACCATTTTGCTGACGTTGTTCGCCAGCTGGATCATGGGCTACACGCTGAACCGGGTGTCGTTGTTCGCGCTGATCTTTTCGATCGGGATTCTGGTGGATGACGCCATCGTGGTGATCGAAAACATCGCCCGCCACTGGGGGATGAAGGATGGGCGCGCCCGCCTGCAGGCTGCAATTGACGCTGTGGCCGAGGTGGGCAACCCCACCATCGTCGCGACGCTGACCGTGGTTGCGGCGCTGTTGCCGATGCTGTTCGTGTCGGGGCTGATGGGCCCCTACATGTCGCCGATCCCGTCGAACGCTTCGGCGGCGATGATCTTTTCGTTCTTTGTTGCCGTCATCATCACGCCTTGGCTTATGGTCAAGGTTGCCGGACGCGCCGATATGTCCGGCCATGCCCACGACGACAGCCAAGGCGCCCATGCCAGCGGCCCGTTGGAGCGGTTCTACACCGCCATCGCCCGCCCGATCCTGCGGTCCAAGGCACGCAGCGGGCTGTTCATCGTGCTGTCCTTCGTGCTGTCTTTCGGGTCGCTGGCCGCGCTTTATACGCGCGATGTGACGGTCAAGCTTTTGCCGTTCGACAACAAGTCGGAACTGAACGTGGTGATCGACCTGCCCGAAGGCGCGTCGGTCGAAGCAACCGACCGGGTGGCGCAGGATGTGGCGGCAGCCGTCATGGCGTTGCCTGAGGTTCTGACGGTGCAGACCCATGCGGGCACGGCGGCGCCGTTCAACTTCAACGGGCTGGTGCGGCACTACTTCCTGCGCCAGGAACCGCATCTGGGCGAGGTGTCGCTGGTGCTTGCCCCGAAATCCGACCGCGACCGTGCCAGCCATGATATTGCGCTGGATATCCGTGAGCGGCTGGCCGGGCTTGCGGTGCCCGCAGGGACCAACCTCAAGGTGGTGGAACCCCCGCCCGGCCCGCCGGTGATGGCCACCCTGCTGGCCGAAATCTATGGCCCCGATGCCGAGACCCGCCGCGCGGTGGCGACCCAGTTGCGCGGCATCTTCGAGGACATCGATTTTGTCGTAGATGTGGACGACAGCTTTGGCACCCAGCCGCGACGGCTGCGCGCCACGGTGTCGACCGACGATCTGGAATACTTCGGCGTGCAGGAAGCCGATGTGTTCGATACCATCGCCATCCTGAACGGCGGGCAGACCGTGGGCTATTCCCACCGCTCTGAAGGTCGCCGCCCGATTCCGCTGGAAATCGCGCGGGCCAAGGGCGACCGGGTGCTGGACGAGAGGTTCCTGTCCACCCCGATCCCGGCCAACGTGCTGCCGGGCGCGCGCGGTGTGGTGGAACTGGGCGATGTGATCCGCATGGCCGAGGAAACCGCCAGCTACCCGGTGTTCCGCCGCAATGGCCGCGCCATCGAGATGGTGACCGCCGAACTGGCCGGACGCTTCGAGGCGCCGCTTTACGGCATGCTCGCGGTGCAAGCGGCGGTGGATGCCGCGGAATGGCCCGCCGGGATGAAACCCACGATCAGCCTGTATGGCCAGCCCGACACCGAAGATCAGGTCACCCTGCTTTGGGACGGTGAGTGGGAAGTGACATATGTCACCTTCCGCGACATGGGTGCCGCGTTTGGTGTGGCGCTGCTGGGGATCTATATTCTGGTCGTGGCGCAGTTCGGCAGCTTTCGCCTGCCTTTGGTCATTCTGATGCCGGTGCCGCTGACGTTTCTGGGCATCATCCTTGGGCACTGGCTGTTCGGGGCGCCATTCTCGGCCACGTCGATGATTGGTTTCATCGCTTTGGCGGGGATCATCGTGCGCAATTCGATCCTGCTGGTGGATTTCATCCGCCACGCCGACCCTGCAAAGCCGCCCATCGACGTGCTGATCGAAGCCGGGGCAATCCGGTTCAAACCGATCCTGCTGACCGCGATAGCTGCGATGATCGGGGCGGTGACCATCCTGACCGACCCGATCTTTCAAGGGCTGGCCATTTCGCTGCTGTTCGGGCTGGCATCCTCGACCGCGCTGACGGTGCTGGCCATTCCGGCCATCTACCGCGTGTTCAAGACCTGAGCAGCGGAGCGCTGGGCGCCCCGGCGCGGCGGGCACCTGACCGCAAGACTGCAAAAGGCGCCGCACCCGGGCAGGGGCGGCGCCTTTTCGATGTCTCAGACAGCCTGCGCTATTCCGCAGCTTGCCGGGGCAGGGCGGGTGCGCCGGCCAGTGTGCCGCCATCCAGCCGGTCCAACCGGGCGGTCAACCGCGCGACATCCGCATCGCGTTCGGCCAGACGCCGGGTCAACTCCTCAGGGGGCAGGACATCGGGTTCGGCCTCTTTCTGGCCGACGAGGTTGCGAAACACCCGCCCGATCAGCCACGACAGGTCATCCATGATCAGATAGAAGGCCGGCACCACGACAAGGCTCAGCACGGTGGACACGATGATGCCACCGATCACCGCCGTTGCCATAGGCGCGCGGAACGCGCCCCCTTCGCCGACGCCAAGCGCCGACGGCAGCATCCCCGCCGACATCGCGATAGAGGTCATCACGATGGGCTGCGCCCGCTTGTGCCCGGCCTCGATCACCGCCTGCAACCGGGGCATGCCGCGATTCCGCATCTCGATGGCGAAATCGATCAGCAGGATGGCGTTCTTGGTCACGATGCCCATCAGCATCAGAATCCCGATCAGCACCGGCATCGAAAGGGCCGACCCGGTCAGGATCAGCGCCGCCGCGACGCCGCCGATGGCCAGCGGCAGCGACAAGAGAATGGTGAACGGCTGGATGACGGACCCAAACAGCAGAATCAGCACCGTCAACACGAACATCAGGCCCATGACCATGGCATTGACGAAGCTGACCATCAGTTCGGCCTGCACCTCGGCATCCCCGGCTTCGGCCACCCGGACTGTCGGCGGCAATTCGACCGAGGCCAGCACCTCCTGAAACCTGTCGGTCGCGGTGCCAAGCGCCACGCCAACAGGCAGGTTGGCCCCGATGGTCGCGCGGCGTTCGCGGTTCAGCCGGTCAATCATCGACGGGCCTTGCGCCACCACGATATCGGCCACGGTGGACAGGGGCACCGTTTTGCCGGTGGCCGTGATCACCCGCAGCGCCGCGATCTGCGCGATGTTGGTGCGCGTGGCGTCGTTCAGCCTGACACGGATCGGCACCAATCGGTTGTCTATCGCCAGTTTGGCCAAGGCAGCATCAACATCGCCGATCGTTGCCACCCGCACGGTTTCAGCAATCGCGGCAGTTGTCACGCCAAGGCGCGCGGCCTCGTCCAGACGCGGGGTGATCTGAAGTTCGGGACGCGGCAACGCGCCTTCGGTCGCCACGTTGGCCAGCAAGGGTTCGCCGACCAGCGCCTCCTCAAGCCGCCGCACGGCTTCGTTCAGGTCATCCTCGGATTGCGACAGGATGGAGAACGAAATGTCGCGCGCGCCACGATCGTTCAGCTTGACCGCGCGCACGTCGGGAATGGCGTGCAGCCGGTCAAAGATTTCCGCCTCGATCACGTTCTGCGGCCGGATGCGGCCTTCGGGCTCCATCACCGGAACAAACTCGCCCACCAGCGGCAACCGCCCAGCCAGCCCTGCGAGTTTATAGGTCAGCCGATGGTCCAGCTTTTCCAGCACCACGGTGATCGCCGCGCGCCGGATGTCCAGATCACCCTTGGGCGAGGCACCGCCCAACACGAAAATCGCCTCGATTCCTTCGACATCCTCAATGGCAGCGACCATCGCCTGCGTCGTGCGGTCGGTTTCCTCCAGCGTCGATCCGGGGGGCAGTTCCACCGAGACAGAAATCCGGCTGACGTCTTCGGGCGGCATAAAGGCGCCCGGCACCTGGATCATGAAATAGACCGATACGATCAGCACCCCGATGGCGCTGACCATCGTCAGATACCGCGCCGGAATCCAGAGCAGGCGTCCCGAGGTCGAAAGACGGACCAGCCGCAGGTAGAACCGCATGAACAGCCCGTCTTTTTCGCTATCTTCATGCATCGCGTCCTTGGACCGCATCAGATAGGCGGCCATCATCGGCGTGATCAACCGCGCCACCAGCAGCGAAAAGAACACGGCAATGGCCACTGTCATGCCGAACTGCCGGAAATATTGTCCCGGTATGCCTGGCATGAACGAAACTGGGACAAAGACCGCGATGATGGTGAAGGTGGTGGCGATCACCGCCAGCCCGATCTCATCGGCGGCGTCGATTGACGCCCGGTAGGGCGATTTGCCCATCCTGATATGTCGGGCGATGTTTTCCACCTCCACGATGGCATCGTCCACCAAGATCCCCGTCGCCAGCGTGATCGCAAGGAAGGACACGAGGTTCAGGGAAAAGCCCAGCAGGTCCATCACCCAGAAGGTGGGAATGGCCGACAGCGGCAACGCGACGGCGGCGATCAGCGTGGCACGCCAGTTGCGCAGGAAGGCCAGCACCACCAGCACCGCCAGCAGCGACCCTTCAAGCAGGGTGTGCAGCGCGGATTCGTAGTTGCCGTAGGTGTAGAACACCGTGTCATCGACCTTGGTGACCTGCACATCGGGGAACCTCGCGCGCAGGTTGTCGAGTTGTGCTTCGACGGTTTCGGCAACCGTCACCTCGGACGCGCCCTTGGCGCGGAAGACCGAGAAGGTGACAACCTGTTCGCCGTTGAACCGCGAAAAGCTGCGCAGTTCCTTGTAGGTGTCGCGCACCTCGCCCAGATCGCCGAGCCGCACGTGGCGGCCCCCGCCGAGCGAGATCATGGTCTGCGACAGGCGCTCCACCGTGTCGGCGTTGCCAAGCGCGCGGATGGCTTGTTCGCCGGTGCCCAGTTCCGACCGCCCCGCGCCAAGATCGGTGTTGGTCGCGCGCAACTGCCCGTTGACCTGACTTGCCGTAATGCCCCAGCTGTTCAGCTTCAGCGGATCAAGCTCGACGCGAATTTCGCGGTCGGCCCCGCCGTAGCGGTCAATCCGGCCGATGCCCGGCTTGCCCTGCAAGGCGCGCTTGATCGTGTCGTCCACGAACCAGCTCAGTTCCTCGATCGTCAGGTCGGGGGCGGATACCGCATAGGTCAGGATGGCCTGACCTTCGACGTCGATCCGGTTCACCACCGGGCTGTCGATGGACCCCGGCAGCGATCCGGTGATCCGGTCGATGGCGTCCTTGACGTCCTGCACCGCCTTATCGGTCGGTACCTCCATGCGGAATTCGACCGCCGTCGTGGACCGCCCGTCGGTGACGGTGGAAATGATGTTCTTGACCCCGGTGATGCCGGCGACGGCATCCTCGATTTCCTTGGTGATCTGGGTTTCCATCTCGGCCGGGGCGGCGCCGCCCTGGGTCACCGTCACGGCGACCAAGGGCACGTCGATGTTGGGAAACCGGGTGATCGGCAAGGAGTTGAACGAATTCCATCCCATCACCACCAGGATGACAAAGGCCAGAATCGGCGCGACAGGGTTGCGTATGGACCAGGCGGAAAAGTTCATGGTGCCCTCAGTTGGTTGTCGCGGCCACCGGGCGCACCCGGTCACCATCACGCACAAACGCACCTGCCTTGGTCACCACGCGGTCACCGCCGGACAGCCCCGACACGACCTCGACCCAGCCCCCCTCGCGGATGCCGGTCTGCACCTTGACGCGCGACACCTTGCCCGTCTCATCCACGCGCATCACGGTGGCGCCGTCCGGCCCGGTGTTGATGGCGGTAAGCGGCACCGCCATCGCCATCTTGCGGTTCACAAGGATTTCCGCATCCCCATACATGCCCGACCGCACGATCCCCGCGCCGTCCAGCGCGATGCGTGCATGACCCAGCCGCGTGGCTAGATCGACCGAGGGTTCCACCCGGCGCACCGTCCCGGTCAACACTTGTGCCGCACCGGCGACGCGCAGGCTGACCGACTGGCCGGGGGCCACGCGCACCAGATCACGCTCCGACAGTTCGGCCCGAAGTTCCAGCGCGCCGTCGCGTGTCAGCGTGAACATCGGCTGACCGGCGGCCGAGGCGATGGCGCCGACCTGCGCGTTGCGGGCGATGACCTCGCCCGAGACGGGGGCCACCACGTCGGTCCGGGTCAGGTTCAGGTCCACATTCGCCAACTGCGCCTCGACACTGGTGACCTGCGCGCGCGCGGCCTCCAAAGACTGGCGCGCAACCGTTACGCGCGCGGTGGCCGAAAGCGCGCCGGTCTGCGCCTGATCCAGCGAGGCCTGACTGGCGTTGCCGGATTCGCGCAGTGCATTGGCCCGGCCCGCCACCCGCGCGGCCTGTTCGGCGGCGGCTTCGGCATCAACCACCTGCGCTTCGGCTTGTGCGACCGTGGCGCGGGCGGACGCGACTGCGGCGCGCAACTGGCTGCGGGTCAGTTCCAGCGTGGTTTTCGACAACCGTGCCAGCACCTGACCGGCCTCGACCCGGTCACCGATATCGGCCAGCAAGGCCTCGATCGGCTGACCTTCGATCAGCGGGGCCACCTGCACCAGTTCGATGGCCTGTATAAGACCCCCGGTCAGGATGCGGTCGGACAGCGGCATCACCTTGACCGCCGATACCGTGATGGCGGGCAGCACGGGTTCGGTGGCGGCAATGGCGGCTTCGGCGCGCAAAACCTCAGGCAGCACGACGGCGGTGCCGGTCAGCGCAAGGGCAAGGGCCAGACGGACAAAGGGCAACTGGGGCATCGGGGTCACAAACATTCCTTGGGCCGCTGTGCGGCGATTTCGTCAAGAAGGCCATCAATCTGGCGCTGGATGAGAACGGTCAGTGCGGCGCCTTCGGGCGCGGGCAACTGGGTATGCGTGGCGCTGGCCTTGACCAGCAGCACGATCAGGCGGGCATGGGCCCCAAAGCGGGCCTGCGCCACATCGGGGGTAAGTCCGGTGGCCAGCGCAAAGGCCTGCGCCAGATACGCGGCGATTTCGCCTTCCATCTTGGCCAGCACTTCGCCGATCTCGGGCTTGCGCAGCGCGGCAGCGGTGATTTCGGCCCAAAGTGTCGCATCGGCGGAACTGCACAGCTCCTGCCGAATGCGTGCGTGCAGCGCAGTGCGCAACGCGGCCATCGGTTCGGGGGCGCCGACGATCAGGGCGAACTGGGTTTCCACCTCGTCCAGATCAATCTGGATGATCGCTTCGACAATCGCCGCACGGGACGGGAAATAGCGATAGAAATTGCCCACACTCATGCCCGCCGCGCGGGCCAGGTCCTGCATGGATGCGCCATCAAACCCTTTGGCGGCGAACACCGGCCGGATCGCGGCCAGAATCTCGCGCTCGCGCGGGCGAAGCGGGGCGGTAGGCGGGGGGGTGGAAATTCGGGCAGGGCTGGACATTGGGGGCCAATACAGAGTGAACGTTCATTCACTCCCGCAGATGGCGCGGTTCCTACCGTGCGTCAAGTCAGGAAGCCATCTATTTTTGCAAGCGCAGCACAAAGGCTGCGACGCCGCGCCACCTAAGCCGGATGTGCCCAAAGAAAAGGCACGCCCCGAAATTCCGCCCTCATTGGTTTACAGTCCCGGCGGGCGGCGGATGTGCCAGTCGGTTCTGCATTGCACGGCATGTGCCGCGCGCAGCAACGTCGCCTCGGACAGATGCGGGCCGACCACCTGAAAACTCAGCGGCAGGCCATCGGGTGCGGGGCCGAGCGGCAGGGTAACGGTCGGACTGCCGGAAAAATCGAAGGGCGCGGTGAACCGCAGGATCGCCAGCAGCAACTCCGGGTCCGTGGCATAGCGCTCCATCGCGGCCAGCGTCGGGGTCGGCACGGGCATGGTCGGGCAGATCATCAGATCGACGCCCCCGAACATCTGCCGCAAGCCGCCCGCAAAGCGCAGCCGTTCGTGGTGGATGTCGGCCACCGCGCGGCCATCGTGGGCCGCGGCACTGTCGATCAGCGTGGCAAGGCCCGGGCCATAATCCGCCTTGCGCGCCGGATAGGTGTCGCGGTGATGCGCCGCGGTTTCGACCGCGCAGGCGGGAATCCACATCGACACCAGACGCTGCCACGGCGGCAGGCGGATTTCGACAATCCGCGCGCCCAGATCGCGCAGCACCGCCTCGGCCCCGGCCAACGCGTCGGCAACCGCTGGGTCGATTCCTTCGGTCGCATAGGCGCGGTCGATGCCGATGGTCAGGCCGCGCAGGTCCGCGGCGAGGTGGGCGGGGTAATCCGGCACCGGGTCGGGCAGTGTGGTCGGGTCGGCTGGGTCAACCCCGGCCATTACCCACAACAGCGCCGCTGCATCGGCCGCGCTGCGCGCCATCGGGCCAACATGGTCGAGCGAATCCGCCAGCGGCAGGATGCCCGCACGGCTGACCCGGCCCCATGTCGGTTTCACCCCGGTCAACCCGCAGGTCGCCGAAGGAAACCGGATCGAGCCGCCGGTGTCCGACCCGATGGCGGCAAAGGCCAAGCCCGCTGCCAGTGCCACGCCGGTTCCGGTCGATGATGACCCCACCCAATGCCCCGGCCCCCAAGGGTTCAGCGGCGCCGGATCGTCGGGGTGATGCGCGGTATAGGCACCCTCGGTCATCTTCAGCTTGCCCAGACAGATCGCGCCTGCCGCCTCGATCCGGTCCACGATGGTGGCGTTGCGCGCCGGAATCCGCCCGCGCAACATCGGCATTCCGCCTGTGGTGGGGGCAAAGGTGGTGTCGCACAGGTCCTTCAGCGCCACCGGCACCCCATGCAGCGGCCCCCGACGGATACCGCGCGCGACCTCGGCATCCGCAGCGCGGGCCTGATCCATTGCGCGGTCGGCCAGCACATGCAGATAACTACGCCAGTCTCCATCGCTGTCGGCGATGCGGTGCAGCATATGGGCCGTCACCTCCTCTGACCGCCAGTCCCCTGTCGCGACGCGGCGGGCAACTTCGGTCAGGGGGGCGAAATGAACGTCCGAAGGTATCATCGCGGTGCTCCTGCGAGACGGGGGATTCGAAACCGGACAGCTTGCAGCACCTTGACCGAACATTTCCGCAGGTCAAGCACAGCACAGCCCTTGCCCGGGCCGCCTGCGCGGATACGTTGGGTCCAAGACACCGACACAGGAGGTTCCCGATGACTTGGCTTTCCCTGTCCCACATGGCGCGCCGTGGCGTGGCCAAGGGGCGCGCCGGCGCGACCCATCGCCTGACCGAAGAGATGCAGGGCACCTATCACTACGTCTATGGGCCCTACTCCGCCCCGGTGCTGCGCATCGCCCCCGGCGATGTCGTCGAGGTGGAAACCCTTGATGCCTTTGGCGGGGCGGTCAAGACCGAGGATGATCTGCCGTCGCGGGTGCTGACCATGCCCTTCGTCAACCCGCAGAACGGGCCGATCGCCGTGGAGGGCGCGGAAAAGGGCGACGTGCTGGCGGTGCATATCCACAGCCTTTTGCCACGTGGCCCGCAACCTGCAGGCACCACGGCGCTGATCCCCGATTTCGGGGGGCTGGTTTCGTCCAGCCTGACGCACCTGAACGCGCCCATCGCCGAAAAGGTGAAAAAGATGGTCGTGACACCCGAAGGCGTGCAGTTTTCCGACAAGATCACGCTGCCCTACGAACCCTTCGTCGGGACGATGGGCGTAAGCCCCGAGATCGAGGCAGTGTCGTCGTTGCAGCCCGATTACTGGGGCGGCAACATGGACCTGCCCGATGTGGCGCCCGGCGCGGTGATCTATTTTCCCGTCCAGCGCAAGGACGCCCATTTCTTCATCGGCGACTGTCATGGCCGGCAAGGCGACGGCGAACTGTGCGGCGTGGCGGTGGAAATTCCTGCGACGGTGACCGTGCAGATTGACCTGATCAAGGGGTGGTCCATTCCCGGCGTGCGGTTGGAGACCGAAGATTTCATCATGGCCGTCGGCAGCGCCCGCCCGATGGAGGATGCCGCGCGCATGGCCTACCGCGACCTGATCCGCTGGCTGGTCACCGACTATGGCTTTGACGAAACCGAGGCGTATTTCCTTGCGACCCAAGCGGGCAAGATGCGCGTGGGCAACATGGTGGACCCCAAGTATTCGCTTGGCGCGTCCATGAAGAAAAGCTGGCTGGGACAATAGGAAAGACACACCGATGGATCTGGGTTTGAAGGGACTGCGCGTTCTGGTGACGGGCAGCAGCAAGGGGATCGGGCGGCAGTGCGCCGAGATCTTTGCCGACGAAGGCGCGGCGGTTTCGATCTGTGCGCGCGATGCGGGTGGCGTGACCGCGACGGTGGACGCGCTCAAGGCCAAGGGCGTGCCCGCCTTTGGCCGTGCGGTGGACGTGTCGAACGCGCATGCGCTGCAATCTTGGGTGCGCGACTCCGCCGAGGTGCTGGGCGGCATCGACATTGTGGTCGCCAACGTCTCGGCGCTGGCAGTGGCCGATGACGAGGCCGCGTGGAAGGCCGGGTTCGACATCGACATGATGCATTCGGTGCGGCTGGTGAACGCGGCGATGCCGTGGTTGGAAAAGTCCAAGGCCGCGTCGATCACGCTCATTTCCTCGGTTTCGGGGCGCGAGATTGATTTCACCGGCCCGGCTTATGGCGCGTTCAAGGCCGCGCTGGTGCACTA
>JAUXPG010000237.1 GCA_030683915.1 Gemmobacter sp. | reverse complement strand
CCCCGGGGTTTTCGGCCAGATACCGCAACTGCCGTGCGTGGCGGTCGGGCGCCGAGATGTCATCGGCATCCAGCCGTGCCACGAAATCGCTGTGCCCGGCGCGCAACCCGGCATTCATCGCAGCGGCAATGCCAAGGCCGGGCTGGCGCAGCAGGGACACGCGCGCGTCGCCGGTTGCAAAGGCGCGCACAATGGTCGCGGTGCCATCCGTGCTGCCGTCGTCCACGACGATCAGGCGCAGGTCGAGCGCGGTCTGGGCAAGGACCGAACTGATGGCATCGGGCAGCGTCGCGGCGGCGTTTCGCGCCGGAATGATGACGTCGCAGCAGGGCAGGGGCATGGGGTTTCCTTGGGCCGGGCCGGTCATGAGGAGAAATGCACAAGGTATTGGAACGCAGCGCGCCGCAATTTGTTGCAGCACCACGTGCGGGATTTTTCAGGAGTGATGGAATGACGGGGCCAATGAGCGAAATGGGCAAGGTTTGGCCGGTGCCGACCTCGGCCCCGCCGCGCGATGTCGTGTCACTGGACCCCGGCCGGGTCGCGCGCGCGCTCAAACGCCAATGGTTTGTCATCACCCTTGGTGCGCTGGTGGGCGCGGCGCTGGCCATCGCGGCGGCCATCGGGTCAATCCCGCGCTACGAGGCGACCGTGACGATCTTGCTGGACGAGGAACGGTCGGAACTGCTTCAGCAGGTGTCGGCCTTGCCCAACGCGGTCAACTCCGATGCGGCGATCCAGAGCGAGATGCAGATCATCAGTTCGCGCGCGCTGGCGCTGGCGGTCGTGGATGCGTTGGGCTTGGACAAGGACGCGCATTTTCTCAACCCGCCGACGCCAGGCACCGCCAAGGTGCTCAATGCGGTGCGGGGCCTTGCCCAGCCGCTGATGGACTTGATGTCGGGTCCCCCCGCGCTGGCACCAGACGCCCCGGTGGACGAAGCCGACCCGGCGCAGACCGCGCGCGAAATGGCCGCGTCGCTGCTTTTGGAACGCATCCTGGTGCAACGGGTCGAACGCAGTTTCGTGATGCTTGTGACCTACAGCGATTTTGACCCCCACCGCGCCGCGAAGATCGCGCGGACCTACGGGCAGGCCTACATGGATTTCCAGCTTGCCTCGACCAACGAGGTGGCAATGAACGCCGGGTCGTGGATTGCCGAGCGGCTGGACCTGATGGAACGACGCAACATCGAGGCCGCCAGCGCCGTGCAGCGGTTCCGGTTCGAGCACAACCTTCAGCAGGTGCGCGGCGATCTTTTGACCGAACAGCAGCAGTCCGAAGTGGCCAGCGCGCTGGTGCAGGCAGCGACCGAGACGGCCACACTGCGGGCCCAGCTGGAAAGCTACGAGGCGTTGCTGTCGGCCACGCCCGCCGAAATGGCCGCCGTCGCGGGGCTTCAGCGGGACGACGACAATGCAAGCCCGCTGGTCCAGTTGCGCGCTGAATACGCCAATACCCGGCGCAGCCTGTCATCCGTGGTGGCGCGCGGCGGTGAAAATCACCCACAGGCGGCGGGACTGCGCGCGGCCATGGCGGTGTTGGAACGCGAAATCGCGGTGGAGCTTGAAGGTACGGTGGCCGCCGTGCGCGCCCGCCACAACATCGCGCAAAGCCGCGAGGCATCGCTGCGGTCCGAACTCGCCGCCATGACCGACACCAAAGGGGGCAACGATACCGTCATGGGCCGCCTTGCACAGTTGGAGGCCATCGCCCAGACCTATGCCACCGTTTATGCCGATTACCTGCTGCGGTTCGAAACCACTGCCCAGCAGCAGGGCTTTCCCATCGCCTCGGTGCAGATCATCTCGGACGCCGAGGTGCCGCGCGACCCTGCGAGCCCGCGCAAGCTGCGTATGCTGGCCGCCGGGCTGGTCCTTGGCGCGCTGGCCGGGCTGATGCTGGCGGCTGTGCGCGAAATGCGCGCGCGCCCGCTCAGCACGGCGCGCGATGTCACCGCGCAGTGCGGTCTGCCCTGCGTGGGGTTGGCGGCGCCCTATTCCGTGCAGCGCCGCAATGACCGTGCCCGGATGGTCACCATGCGCACCGCCGACCGCATCCGGCAGGAGCTGGACCGCAAGACGCCGATGGCGGGCGGCATGATCGTCGGGTTGGCGCCAGCCGACCGGGGCAGCGATGTGGCGGGCGTGGTCGTGGCGCTTTGTCGTGCGCTGGTGGCGCGCGCGGGCCGGGCGCTGCTGGTCGATGGCGGCGGCCTGCCCAAAGGGGTGGCCGCGGCGCTGTCCGATCTGGAGAACGTGGAGATCCTGTCGATCGGAGATCTTCGCGCTGCACTGTGCGGGCGCGATGCGCGCGAGCCGGGGTCGCCCGCGCTGGCCGGTCTGCGCGATGCCTGGCCCTACACGCTGATCGTCTTGCCGCCGCTGACGGAATCGACCAGTGCCGACCATATGGGTTGGCTGGACGCGACGGTGCTGACCATTGGCTGGGGCAAGCTTTCGGCAGGCTTCGTGTCTGACGCGATGCGCGATCACCGGGATTTCCGGGTGAACCTGGTCACCACCGTACTGGACGGCGCCGATTTGCGGCGCGCCCGCCGCTTGATGGACCCCGATGAATACGAGGCACGCTTGATCCATGCATGATGTTTTGCGGGCCTTGGCCCTGATTGTCGCTTTGGTCTGGGCTTCGATGCTGCGGGCGCAAGAGTATGTGCTTGGCCCGCAGGATGTGCTGATGATCCGGGTCGGGCATTGGAACGTCATGGACGGTGTCTATACCGCCTGGTCCGACCTGAACGGCGAATACACGGTGGACCCGGACGGCACGCTGGGCCTGCCACTGGCGGGGCGGATCAGTGCGGCGGGGCTGACCCCGGCCGAAGTGGCCGAGGACATCACCGATGTGCTGCGCGAACGGGTGCTCAGCCGGCACGAGGTGCAGGTCACCGTGGGTATCGCACAGTTCCGCCCGATCTATGTTCTGGGCGCTGTGCGGTCGCCGGGGGCCTATCCGTTTTCGCCGGGGCTGACGGTGTTGCAGGCGATCGGGCTGGCAGGCGGCATGCCGCAGACCACGCCGACCTGGCAACGCAACGAACGCAGCGCGCTGGCGTCGCTGGGCAGTTATCAGGTGTTGAACCTTGCCTTGCTGCGCGCGCTGGCAACCGAAGTGCGTCTGCTGGCCGAAAGCGAGGGGCGGACCAATTTTGAGGTGCCGCCCGAACTGACCGACGCGGTGATGGGTCGCGCCCTGATCGAGCGTGAGCGCGAAATCTTTTCCGCCCGCACCGCCGCGCTTCAATCCGCGCTGTCACAACTGGACAGTCTGGAACAGATCCTGCGCCAGCAGATCGGGCAGTTGACCGATCAGGTGGCGCTGCGCGAACGGCAGCGCGATCTGGCGAATGCCGAACTGGCCAACATCGCCGATCTGGTCAAACGCGGGCTGACCGTGGCCGCCCGGTTGACCGAGCTTGAGTTCCGCGCCGCCGATCAGGAGGTGCGCCTGCTGGAACTTGCGACGGCCCGGCTGAACGCCGAACAGCGCCTGAACGAGGTGGGGCGCGAACGGCTGGATCTGGTGAACGCGCGGGCGCGCGAAACCGCCGAAAAGCTGCTCGAGGTGCAAAGCGAGATCGAACAGCTGCGCATCCGCATGCGGACCGAGGCCGCGCTTTTTTCCGAGGCCACGCAGTACGAAGACGGCTACACCCGGATGGAAGGGCTGGGCGCCCCCGTGCTGGAACTGACGCGCGGCGGGGCCAAGCCGGTGGTTGTGACGCGCACCGATGTGTTGCAACCGGGTGATGTGCTGGAACTGGTGGTGCCCTTGCCGGGCGACGAAGGCATTGCGCCGACCCGCGCGATGGGCGCGCTGTTGTCGAGCGCGCCGTGACCGGGGATGCCTGCGTCGATGTCTGCATCTGCACCTTCCGACGGGAAAGCGTGGTCGATGCCATCGCCAGCCTGCGCGCGCAGGTGCCGCCGCCGGGCGTGCAACTGCGGCTGATCGTGGCAGACAACGACGATACCCCGACGGCGCGCGACCGGGTGATGCGCGCGGCGGGGCCCATGCCGCTGGTCTATGTGCATGCCCCGGCGCGCAATATCTCGCTTGCGCGCAATGCCTGCCTTGATGCGGCAACTGGCGGCTATGTGGCCTTTCTGGACGATGACGAAACCGCACCGCCCGACTGGATCGCGCGGATGTGGACCTGCCTGCAACGCACCGGCGCGGATGCGGTGTTCGGACCGGCGCGGGCGGTCTATCCGCCCGACACGCCAGACTGGATCATCCGCAACGATTTCCTGTCGAACCTGCCGCAGCGTCGGGGGCAGCGGGTGGAAACGGGCCACACCTGCAACGTGCTGATGCGCCGGAGCGATTGGCGCTTTCGCGTCGATCTGGGGCGGTCGGGGGGGGAGGACACCGATTTCTTCTTCCGGATGGGGCGCGCGGGCGCCCGCTTTGCCATCTGCGAGGATGCAGAAGTCTACGAACGGGCCGACCCGCGCCGCCTGCGCGCCGCATGGTTGATCGAACGGCGGTTTGCCGAAGGTCGGCATTATGGCGCATCGGTGGTGGCGGGCCGTGGTCGGCGCGTGGCTGCGGGACTGGGCAAGGCGGCGTTCTGCCTGGTGCGGGCAACCCCCCATCTGGCAAATCCGCCGGGCCTTGCCTTCTGGGGCCTGCGGGCGGTCTTTCACGCCGGGGTTGCCTGCGGGGCGGTGGCTGGGGCAGGCGGGCGCCAGGCCTACGGGTAAATTCGTTTTCGGATCGCTTGCGAGAGTTGCCGGAGCAGCCGCGCCGTTGCCGCCGGGTGGCGCAGCATCGCAGACAGGGCCGCCGCCGGGCGGCCTTCGCGCAAGGCCGCCAGCACGGTTTCCGCGGTGCCAAGCCGGGTCAACTGGCGGATGCGCTGGTCCATCAGTTGCCGGGCTTCGGGATCATCCAGCTTTGCGGCAACTGCGCGGTCGGCCGCAACCAGCGCCGCCATATGCTGCGGGTCGGCGCGGTGCGATACCGATCCTGCGCCGCGCAAATAGACGTAGTCGGGCTCTGGCGCGAACCACACCCGCGCGCCTGCCGCGAAGCAGGCCAGCACCAGATGGAAGTCCTCGCCATTGCGCAGGGTTTCGTCATAGCGGATCTGGTTGACCGTCATGAAGTGGTGGCTGATCAAGGGCTTGAGATACCCCAACGTGCGCCCGTTGGCCGCTGCCATGTTGCCCATCAGATACTGATGCAGGCGCCAACGCGTCGGTTTGTCGGGAACCGGCACAAAGGGCTGACCATAGTCGATGCCACCATCGGGCGTTCGGGTCGCTTCGGTCAGGTTGCCCAGAACAACGTCGGCGCCCTTGTCGCGGGCCAAGGCCAGCATCCCCGCCAGCCGCCCCGGTCGCATCTGGTCGTCGGCGTCCAGCACCGCGATCCAGGGCGCCCGGGCCTTGCCAAGCGCAAGGTT
>JAUXPG010000216.1 GCA_030683915.1 Gemmobacter sp. | reverse complement strand
AGTCGGTGTATTTGCAGGCGATGCAGTTGTCGGTCACGACATAGGTCATGGTCGGCCTCGGGTCACAGGGTCGTCAGACAGGTATTCCGTTGCGCCGGATCATTCAAGCGGTTGCGGCGCGGAAAAGCCCGGATCAAGATCGTCGTAAAGTTCCTGCGCCTCGGGCGCGGGGCCGCGCCGGTCGCCGGGGGCGCGTACGCGCACCACCCGGATACGCGCGCCTTGGGCAAAGGTGAGCACATCGCCGGGCCGCACCGTGTAGGCGGGTTTGGCGACGCGCTGGCCGTTCACCCGCACGCCACCCTGTTCCACCACACCGGCCGACAGGCTGCGGCTTTTGAAAAACCGCGCCTGCCAGAGCCATTTGTCCAGCCGGATCGTCGCCGCAGTCGCGCTTTGCTCCAAGCGCGCCCCTCAGACCTTGCCCTTGAGCGCCAGCAGCGCCGCAAAGGGGTTGTCGGGGTCGATCTTGGTTTCGCGCGGCGGGCGCGCTTCATAGCTGCGCGGGCCATCGTTGCGCTTGGCGTCCGGCTTGGCACCCTTGCGGTCGGGCCGGTCGCCCTGCGGGCGGTCGTCGCGCTTGGCATCCGGTTTGCCGCCAAAGGGCTTGCCACCCTTGCGGTCGCCGTCCTTGCGCGGTCCGTCGTGGCGCTGGCCTTCCTTGCGGTCCGACCGGGGCCCGCGTTCGGGGCGCGGGGCCTCGGGCGTGCCATCGGCGGCGGGGGCCGCGGCGGGCTGTTCGGTGCGGGGGCCGCGCGGCGGCTGGCCTTCGCGCGGGCCACGGGGGCCGCGCCCTTGGGGCTGGCCGTCACGGGCGCCGGCACCCTCGCGGCGCGGGCCACGGTCGCCACGCGGCGCACCGCCACGCGGACGCGGGGCCCAGGTGAACACGATGTAGCTTTCGGTTTCCACCGGCTCGGCCGCGTTGACCACTTCGGCGGCGGCCTCTTGCGTGGGCTCCACCGCTTCGGCGGCGGCAGGCTCGGCCTCTGGCGCAGCCTCGGGCGCGGGGGGCGCCTCGGGCGCCTCCACCGATTCGGCGGCGGCCTCTCCGGCGACGGGCGTTACAGCCACCTCGGCCACCGTTTCGGCCACGACACCCGGCTTGACCTTCGCGCGTTCGGCCTTTTCGCCCTTGTAGCCCAACCCGCCCATCAGATCGGCGAACTGGTCCAGCGTCATGCCGGTGATCGACAGCATGTCAGGCGTCGCCTCGAACCCGGCGCGGCTGTCCTTGGCGCGCAGAAGATCGGCCAGACGTTCCAGCATGTCGATGCGGATGGCGCGGCTGCCCGCCGGGCGATACCCGGCCAGCGTGTAATGCAGCGCCGGAACCTCGGCGATATGGGGAATGGTCACCAGTCCGGGCGGCGGGCTTTCGGGGAATTCCTGCAAGCCATCCCACAGCGACCACAGCACCAGCCGCAACCGGGTCGGCGCGGGCTTGAGCAGCGGCGGCAGGAAGATGGTGTATTGCCCGAACCGCACGCCATGCTTGCGCAGGGCCGACCGGGCGTCCTGATCCAGCGCCTTGACATCCTCGGCCACGCCTTCGCGCGGCAGAACGCCCATTGCCTCGACCAGACGGAAGGCGACACCGCGCGCCAGCCCCTGCAACGCCTCGTCGCGGCTGAGCGCATGCAGCGGGTCGAACAGCGCCGAAATCTTGCGGTCGATGAAATGCTGCAACCGGCGGCGCACCTTGTCGGCCACGTCTTGCCCGGCTTCTTCGTCCACGAAGGGCTCGACCAGCGGGCGCAGGGCATCGGGGCCCTTCACCAGCTTGCCCACCGCGGTGGAGCCCCACATCAGGCCGCCTTGTTCGGTATAGTCGAACTCGGTATCCGGCGAGTTGTAGAACCTGTCGGACCGCAACGAGAACTCGGGCTTGAGCGACTCGTAGGCCGCCTGCCGCAGGGTCCTTGCCTCGTCCGGGCTGCCGGTGCCGTCTTGCCGGAACCGGAAACCTTCCAGCCGACCGACGAACTCGCCCTCGACCGTCACTTCACCCTTGTCGTTGACCTCGGCCACGAGGCTCTCCTTCTGCTTCAACCGCCGCAGCAGAACGCTGGTGCGCCGATCAACAAACCGCTGGGTCAGCCGTGCGTGCAGCGCGTCTGACAGGCGGTCTTCTACAGCGCGCGTTTCGTCGCGCCAATGGGATTCGTCGGCAACCCACCCCTTGCGCTGCGCAACATAGGTCCATGTGCGGATAAACGCCAAGCGCCGCGAAATCGCGTCGATGTCGCCATCGGTGCGGTCGATGCGGTCGATGTTGGTCTTGAGCCAGTCCGAAGGCACGGTGCCCCCGTCCTTGAGGAACGCATGGATGCGCGCCAGCAAACCCGCATGTTCCTGCGGGGATATGCCGCGAAAGTCGGGGATTCGGCAGATATCCCACAACAGCCGCACCGCTTGCGGGCTGCGCACGGCGTCGCGGACCTCGGGCATTTCGACAAGGGTTTTGAGCGCCAGCACATCGTCGGCATCGCGGGCGCGGGTCAGCCATTCGTTCGTGGTGTGCTGTTCAAGGCTGGCAATCAGCCGCGCGGGCGTGCCGAAATCCATTGCGGTGTTGCGCCAATGCAACTTGCGGACCGGCAAGAACTGGTGCGATTCGATGGCGTCGATGGTGTCTTCGTCCAGGGGGCTTGCCTCGCCGGTCACGCCAAAGGTGCCGGGGCTGGTGTGGCGCCCGGCCCGCCCGGCGATCTGGGCCAGTTCCCACGGGTAAAGCTGGCGCATCCGGCGGCCATCGTATTTGGCAGTGGCCGAGAACGCGACATGCCCGATATCAAGGTTCAGACCCATGCCGATGGCGTCGGTGGCGACAAGGTAATCCACCTCGCCGGACTGGTACATCGCGACCTGCGCGTTGCGGGTGCGCGGGCTGAGCGCCCCCATCACCACCGCGCACCCGCCCTTGGTGCGGCGGATCAGTTCTGCGATGGCATAGACATTGTCGACCGAAAACCCGACGATCGCCGACCGGGGCGGCATCCGGCTGATCTTTTTCGAACCTGACCACGTCAGCGTGGACAACCGGGGCCGCGAGACGAAGGTTGCGTTCGGCACCAGCGCCGCGATGGCCGGGCGCATGGTGTCGGACCCCAGCAGCAGCGTTTCGTGCAACCCCCGCGCATGCAGCAGCCGGTCGGTGAACACATGCCCGCGCTCGGGGTCGGCGCACAGCTGGATTTCGTCGATGGCGACGAAATCGGCGCCAATCTCTTGCGGCATCGCCTCGGTGGTGCAGACCCAATAGGCGGTGCGGTCGGGCACGATGCGTTCTTCGCCCGTGATCAGCGCCACCACCGACGGGCCCCGCGCCTTGACCACGCGGTCATAGACCTCGCGCGCAAGCAGGCGCAGCGGCAAGGCGATCACGCCGGTCCGGTGGGCGAGCATCCGCTCGATGGCGTAATGCGTCTTGCCGGTGTTCGTCGGTCCCAGAACCGCCGTCACCCTTGCGTTACCGCGCATTCGCGCCCCTTCAGATCGCCTGTCCGGCCAGTTCGGTTTCCAGCCGCCTCACAGCGTCGCTTACCCGTTCCAGATGCGGATGTATAGCAAGCGCGGCCTTGTACGCCTTCAACGCAGCCGCCTTGCGCCCGGTTTCCGCCAATATGGCCCCAAGCCCCGCCAAGGCCCCGAAATGATGGGGATTAAGCGTCAGTGTGCGGGCGATGTCGTCCAGCGAGGGGCCGTAAAGCCCGGCGCGGAAATAGGCGGTCGCCCGCGCATTCCAGCCTTCGGCAAAGTCGGGCGCATGGTCGGTCAAGGCCGTCAGATGCGCGATGGCGGCGGGAATGTCATCGGCGCGCAGCGCCTCGCGCCCGCGCTGCAACAGAAGGTCCATCGCGGGCGACCCCGATTTCGACCATTCGGTGATGATCTGGCGTTCCAGCCGCCGCCAGCCTTCGTTGTCCGGCTGCGCCAGTTGCGCCAGCAGGTCCGCCGTGCGCGCGGCCTCTTGTGCCGCCACGGCAGGTGCCGTTAACGTCAAGCTTGCCGCCACGGCAACATTGAGAATGGTTCGGGTCCACCGCATCATGCACCTGACTTTAACGCGATCCGTGCAAAAGGCAAAAGGCACGTGGTCACTTTCCGGGGAACTGACATGAGCGATATCATCGATGCCATCGTGGCGGAACTGGCCAAGAAGGATGCGTCGGGCTTTGACGGCACCGCAAAATTCGTGATCCACGGCGAAGGCGCGGTGATGCTGGATGCCACGGGCGCCCGCGAAGGCGACGAACCGGCCGATGTTACCCTGTCGGCCAGCCTTGATACCTTCCGCGCCATCTTTGAAGGCGACATGAACCCGACGATGGCCTTCATGTCCGGCAAGCTCAAGATCGACGGGTCGATGGGCAAGGCGATGGCGCTGGCGTCGGTTCTGGCGTGACCGAAAGCGCGCCCTACCTGGGCGACGGGCCGACGGGCGGCTTTGCCCGCTGGCTGACGGCGGCAGATGGTGTGCGCCTGCGCGCGGTGTTCTGGCCCGTGACGGGCGCGCGCGGCACGGTGGTGATCTTGCCGGGGCGCACCGAACACGCGGAAAAATACGGGCCGACCGCGGCGCGGTTGGCGGCAGGGGGCTACGCTGCGGCGGCGGTGGACTGGCGTGGTCAGGGGCTGGCCCAACGGCTGACCCCCGATCCCCGCAAGGGGCATGTCGGGCGGTTCTCCGATTATCAGCTCGATCTGCTGGCGTTCTGTGCTGCCATCGGCGCCGAGGGGTTGGCCGCGCCGCGCTTTCTGCTGGCGCATTCGATGGGCGGCTGCATCGGGTTGCGGGGGCTGATGGGCGGGCTGGATGTGGCGGCGGCGGCGTTTTCCGCGCCGATGTGGGGGTTAAACGTGCCGGGCGGGCAGGCCGCGGTGTTCGGCGCAGGTTTCGGGCTGGTGGCCCGCGCCGGTCTGCGCCAGCGTTATGCCCCGCCCCCGGCCAGCGGCCCGGTGTGCTATGTCGCCACCGCGCCCTTCGCAGGCAACACGCTGACGACCGATCCCGCCGAATGGGACCTGATGCAAAGCCAGCTGCGCCGCACCCCCGAACTGATGGTCGCAGGCCCCACCATCGGCTGGGTGGCCGAGGCGCTGGCGGAAACCCGGGCGCTGGCCGCGCTGCCCTCGCCTGCCGTGCCGTGCCTGACCGGCCTTGGCGGCAACGAACGCATCGTCAACATCCCGGCGATCCGGGCGCGCATGGCCCGCTGGCCCGGTGGCACGCTGCTGCCGGTGCCGGGCGCCGAACACGAACTGCTGATGGAAGCCGCCCCGCTGCGCGAGGCGTTCCTCTCCCGCGTGCTCGCGCTGTTCGACAGCCAGCCGGCCTGACGTGCCGTGACACCACGTCACGCGAAGATGTGACGTGACGTTCCGTTTACGTAAACGTAAACCTCTCTGGTATAGCCATGGCAGACACAGGATGCCCCTTGAGCCATGCGCCGGAGGACAGACATGCCGCACCAGACCAAACCGCAAGACGTCTTGACCATCCGCGAAATGTGCGAGGCGTTCGACGTGACCCCGCGCACCTTGCGCTTTTATGAACAAAAGGAACTGCTGTTCCCGCATCGCGACGGCCAGAAACGCCTGTTCACCCGGCGCGACCGGGGCCGGCTGAAGCTGATCCTGCGCGGCAAGCGGTTCGGTTTCGCGCTCGAGGAGATCCGCCAGTTGCTGGATCTTTATGATCGGGGCGACCAGCAGGAAGAACAGCTCAAGCGCACCTATGAACTGGCGCGCGAACGGCTGGCGGAAATGGAACGCCAGCGCGACGAATTGAACGAAGCCATCACCGAACTGCGGGGCCAGCTGGAATGGGGGGCCGACATCATCGCCTCGTTCCGCCGCCCCGCCGCCGAATAACACCGCGACGACCGCGCCCCGCGCGCGAAGGGAGACACCGATGCCGACCTATACCGCCCCCGTCAAGGATATGGATTTTGTCCTGCACGACCTGCTGAAGGTCACCGAACAGGATGTGCCCGGCTACGCCGACCTCGACCGAAGCTTCACGCAGGCCATTCTGGAAGAAGCCGGCAAACTCGCGTCCGAGGTGCTGGCACCCCTGAACGCCGTGGGCGACCGCGAGGGGTGTCGGCTGGAAAACGGCGTGGTCCGCACGCCCACCGGCTTCAAGGCCGCGTTCGAGGCGATGAAGGACGGCGGCTGGAACGGCCTTGACCTGCCCGAGGAATACGGCGGCCAGAACATGCCCTATGTCGTCGGCACGGCGGTGGGCGAAATGTTCGTGTCGGCCAACATGGCCTTCAACATGTATCAGGGCCTGACCCACGGCGCCATCAACGCCATCCTCACCGCCGGGTCCGACGAACAGAAGGCCACCTATCTGCCCAAGATGGTGTCGCTGGAGTGGACCGGCACCATGAACCTGACCGAACCGCATTGCGGCACCGACCTTGGCCTGATGCGCACCCGCGCCGAACCGCAGGCCGACGGCAGCTATGCGATCACCGGGCAAAAGATCTTCATCTCCGCCGGTGATCACGACATGGCGGAGAACATCATCCATCTGGTGCTGGCCAAGGCCCCCGGCGGCGGCGAAGGCACAAGGGGCGTCTCGCTGTTCATCGTGCCGAAATTCCTTGTGAACCCCGACGGATCGCTTGGCGCGCGCAACCCGGTCTCGGTCGGCAAGATCGAGGAAAAGATGGGCATCCACGGCAACGCCACCTGCGTGCTCAACTACGACGGCGCCAAGGGTTTTCTGATCGGCGACTTGCACAAGGGCATGAAGGCCATGTTCGTCATGATGAACGAGGCCCGGATCGGCGTCGGCCTGCAAGGCTATGCACAGGCCGAAGCGGCCTATCAGAACGCGCTGGCCTATGCCAAGGACCGCCTGCAGGGCCGCGCGGTGACCGGCGCGGAAAACCCCGCCGGGCCCGCTGACCCGCTGATCGTCCACCCCGACATCCGCCGCAACCTGATGGACCAGAAAAGCTTTGTCGAAGGGGCGCGCGCCTTCACCTTCTGGGGCGCCCACCTGATCGACCGCGGCCACCGTCTGGGCGACACGGCGGCCGAGGGGCTCATTTCGCTGATGACCCCGGTGATCAAGGGCTTCCAGACCGACAAGGGTTTCGAGATGGCCGTGGCCGCCCAGCAGGTCTATGGCGGCCACGGCTATATCGAGGAATGGGGCATGTCGCAGTTCGCCCGCGACGCCCGCATCGCCATGATCTACGAAGGCGCCAACGGGATTCAGGCGCTGGACCTTGTGGGCCGCAAGCTGGCAGCCGATGGCGGCAAGCACGTCATGGCGTTCTTCGACATGGTCAAGGCGGAATGCAAGGCGCACGAGGGCGACGACCGCATGACCGGCTTTGTGGAACCGCTGAAACTGGCGTCAAAGCAGATGCAGACGGCGGGGCTGTATTTCATGCAGAACGCGATGAAAAATCCCAATGCGGCGCTGTCGGGGTCTTATGACTTCATGCACCTGATGGGCCATGTCTGCCTTGGCCTGATGTGGACCCGGATGGCCCGCGCCGCCTATGACGCGCTGGAGGCTGGCGCCGCCGACCGCGACTTCTATCAGGCCAAGATCGCCACCGGGCGGTATTACATGGCCCGCCACCTGCCCGCCTGCACCATGCACCTTGCCCGCATCGAAAGCGGCGCAGACCCGGTGATGTCGCTGGCCGCCGACCACTTCTGATCTGGCGCAACCGCAGCATCGGGGGCAAGATTTTTGAAGAAAAAATCTTCCCCCGCCCCGACCCGGAGTGACCGATGCCCAAACGCTTTCGCCTGACCCGCCGCTTTCCCGTCGCGATGACCGAGGACGGCTATCGCCGCCTCAAGAAATTCGCGGCCGAGGCCGGGCTGGACAAAGGCGAGGCGCTGTCGTTCCTGTTCGAACATTTCGACAGCGTGACACATCACG
>JAUXPG010000188.1 GCA_030683915.1 Gemmobacter sp. | reverse complement strand
CGGTCACGCTGCAACAAGAGCTGCCAGAGCCGCTGGCGCGCTGGTTCGAATCGCGCGGCTGGGCGCTGCATCCGCATCAGGCGGCGATGCTGGCGCGCGCAGGCGACCCCGCAACGTTGCTTATCGCGCCGACGGGGGGCGGCAAGACGCTGGCGGGGTTTCTGCCAACGCTGGCAGAGCTGGGGGCAGCGCCGCAGCCGGGGTTGCACACGCTCTATGTCTCGCCCTTGAAGGCGCTGACGGCCGACATTGCCCGAAACCTGCGCGCGCCCGTCGAAGGTGCCGGGCTGGCCATCCGCATCGAAGACCGCACCGGCGACACCGGCGCCGGCCAGAAGCGGCGCCAGCGGGTGGACCCGCCGCATATCCTGCTGACCACGCCGGAAAGCCTGTGCCTCATGCTGTCTTACCCCGAGGCGGCGCGGATCTTCGGCGGCGTCGCACGGGTGATCGTGGACGAGGCGCATGCCCTGGCGGAATCGCGGCGCGGCGACCAACTGATGCTGGCGTTGGCGCGGCTGGGGCGGCTGGCGCCCGGGCTGCGCGTGGTGGGTCTGTCGGCCACGGTCGAAGACCCCTCCGCGTTGGCGCGGTTTCTGGCGCCCCACGGTTGTGGCGTGCTGGAGGCCGAGCCCGGCCCCGAACCCGATATCGCGATGCTGGATTGCGGCAGCCCGCCCTGGTCCGGCGGGGGCGGGCGCCATGCCATTCCGGCGGTGCTGGACCAGATCGCGCGCCACCGCACGACGCTTGTCTTTCACAACACCCGCGCGCAGGCGGAACTGTTCTTCCGCGACCTTTGGTTGCAGAACGACGAAGGCTTGCCGATCGGAATTCACCACGGATCGCTGGCCCGCGAACAGCGCGCCAAGGTCGAGGCCGCGATGGCCGCCGGCCAGTTGCGGGCGGTGGTCTGCACCGGAAGCCTTGATCTGGGTATCGACTGGGGCGATGTCGATCTTGTCATCCAGGTCGGCGCGCCCAAGAACGTCAAGCGACTGGTGCAGCGCATCGGGCGGGCGAACCACCGATACAACGCGCCGTCGAAGGCGCGGCTGGTGCCCGCCAACCGCTTCGAAGTGGTGGAATGCCTTGCCGCGCTGGAGGCGGTGCGCGCCCGCACGCTGGACGGCGAACCGCGAGGTCCGGGGCCGCTGGATGTGCTGTGCCAACACATCCTGATCGCCGCCTGCTCCGCGCCCTTTGATGCCGACGCCCTTTATGCCGAGGTCCGGTCTGCCGGCCCTTACGCCGACCTGACGCGCGCCGATTTCGACGCCTGCCTCGATTATGCCGCGACGGGGGGATATGCCTTGCGGGCCTATGATCGCTGGCAGCGCCTGATGTGCCGGGGCGGCCTGTGGCACTTGCGCGACCCCCGCGCGGCGGCGGTGATCCGCCAGAACATCGGCACCATCATCGACACCGAAACGCTGAAGGTTCGCCTGCGCGGCCGGGGCGGGGTGCCGCTGGGCGAAATCGAGGAGGGCTTTGCCGCCACGCTGACACCCGGCGACACCTTCCTGATGGGGGGCGAGGTGGTGCGCTATGAGGGGCTGCGCGAATTGACGGTCGAGGTGACGCGCAATCCCGGCCGGCCCCCAAGGGTGGCGGTGTTCAACGGCACGAAATTCGCCACCTCAACCCTGCTGTGCGACCGTATCCTTGATATCTTTCAGCAGGCGGATTGGCCCGATCTGCCCGGCCACACCGCCGACTGGCTGGAACTGCAACGCACGGTGTCGCGCCTGCCGGAACCGGGGCGGCTTTTGGTCGAAAGCTTTGCGTGGGACGGACGGGAACAGACGGTGGTCTACGGATTTGCCGGGCGCAACGCGCAGCAAACCCTCGGCCTGCTGGTGACCAACCGGATGGAGGCGCTGGGCCTGAACCCGCTTGGCTTTGTCGCCACCGATTATGCCACCTTGATCTGGGGGCTGACCCCGGTGCCCGACATCCGGCCCCTGCTGGATCTGGCCACCCTGCGCGACGGGCTGGACGGCTGGCTTGCAGGCAATGCGGTGATGAAGCGCACCTTCCGCTCGGTCGCCATTGTGGCAGGGCTGATCGAACAAAGTCGCGCGGGGCAACGCAAATCGGGGCGACAGGCGACGTTTTCGTCGGACATCCTTTATGACACGCTGCGCCGCCACGACCCCGACCACCTGCTGCTGCGCATTACCCGCGACGAGGCGGCGCGCGGTCTGGTGGATTTCGGGCGGATCGAGGCGATGCTGGACCGGGTCGGCGGCCGGATTGACCATGTGCATCTGGATCGGTTGCCCCCCTTGGCTGCGCCGCTGTTGCTGGAACCCGGCCGCATTCCCATCCATGGCGCCGCGCGCGAGGCGGTGCTGGACCGTCTCGCGGCGCAACTGATGGCGCAAGCCGGGCTAAGGGGCTGAACCCAGCCTTCCCCGCCCGGGTGCAATTGCGGCCCGGATGTGGTAGGGTCGGCCAGTCACCGGCGCCTGCGCGCTGCGAAAAGGGGCGGTCCGATGGAACTGTTCGGTTTCGACAATCCTGTGTTACAAGTCTATGCCATCGCGGCAGCCCTGACCGTGCTCAAGGTCATGGGGCAGGGGTGGATGACAGTCTGGCGCATGATGCGCAGTGGAGAAGGGCTGGTCAGCCCCGAAGACCTGCGCCCCGGCCCGTTGAACCGCGCGCCCGATCCACGCCAACTTGCGGTCAGCGATTATGTCGACCGTTCGCGCCGGATGCACCGCAATGATCTGGAGAACATTCCCGCGTTCTGGATCGCAGGTCTGCTGTTCGTCGCGACCGATCCCGCGCTTTGGCTGGCGCAGGTGCTGATGTATGGGTTTGTCGCGGCGCGGGCGGCGCATTTCGTGGCCTATGCGACCGGACAGTCCCACGAGGTGCGCGCGACGTTCTACACGGTCGGGTCGCTGATCGTGATGGCGATGGCGGTGCTGGTGCTGGTCGGGCTTGCGGCCTGACTGACCCCCTTGCGGGGGCGCGGCGGTGCTGGCACCAATGCCCGCATGACCGACCACGGCTTCACCTTTCACGGACAACGCCTGCACGCCCGCGCCAGCGGGGTGCTGTGGTGGCCCGAGGAATCTGTGCTGGTGGTGGGCGATCTTCATTTCGGCAAGGCGCAGCGCGCCGCGCGTCATGGGGGCGGGTTGTTGCCGCCCTATGACATGGCCGACACGCTGGCGCGGCTGGACGAGGAAATCGCGGCGTTGGCCCCGGCCACGGTGGTCTGTCTGGGCGACAGCTT
>JAUXPG010000163.1 GCA_030683915.1 Gemmobacter sp. | reverse complement strand
AACCCCGGGGTTGTCGCCGTTTCGGGCGCGCACCGCGAAATTCTGGCCGATGGCACGCCGACCGGGCGCTACAACCGCCCGACGCTGACGCCCGCAGGCGATGCGACCTATGCCCCCGCGATCGAACCTGCGCTGACCCAGCCCTTCTTCATGGCCCGCCGCGCGGCCCTGCATGCGGTTGGCGGCTACCGTGCCTTTCCGGTGTCCGAGGATAGCGATCTGTACTGGCGGTTGGCCGAGGTGGGCCAGCTTGCCAACCTGCCCGATGTGCTGGGGTCCTACCGGCTTCACACTGGCAGCATATCGGCGGCATCGGTCGTCAACGGGCGGCTGATGGCGGTATGCTCGCAACTCGCCGCCCTGTCGGCCCGTCGCCGCGCATCGGGCCAGCCCGACATCACCTTGCCCCCCGCGCCGCGCTGGCGCGAAGCCGGGCAGATCGCGCCGATGCTGGCCGAAGCCGCCGCCGACGCAGGCGTGACGGGCGCCGAATTCCCGTGGCTGCGCGTGGCCGTGGCCGCCAAACTGATGGAACTGGCCGGCTACCGCCCCTATGAGGTCGAGGAGCCGGATTGCGCCTTCATCGCCGGGGCGCTGGAGCGCGATGCGCGCAACCTGCCCGCCGCCAACCGCGCCGATCTGGGACGCATGCGCGCCGCGACCGCCGCACGCCTGCTTCGGGGCGGGCAGATCAGCGCCGCGCTGCGCCTTGCCCCGGCGGGGCTCTTGCCGCAAACCCTTTTGCGCGCGGCGACCGGGCGGCTTTACTGGACCAAACACCTGTCCTAGCCCCCCGACCGCCCCGCGCTTTGCATCAGTTGTCGGCACTGGCCACAACCACGGTCTGCGTCACACTGGCCGCCGCCACCGGGGCCACGACGACCGCAGCGGGTGCAGGGGCGGCAAAGGACCCGCCCAGCGCCAGATGCAACCGCACCCGATTGCGCAGCAGCGCCACGCGCACTGCATTGGCATCGCGCAAGGCCGCATAATAACGCACGCGCATCTCCTCCAGCCGGAAAAGCTCGGCCTCGCCCGCTTCGTAACGGTCGCGTTCCGAGCGCACCGCGCTTTCCAGCTGGGCTGCGGCGCTGTTCAGGTGCCCCAACCGCTGGCGCAGGATGGCTTCGTTGGAGATGGCCGTTTCAACCTCGCGGAACGCGGTCAGCGCCGCCGCGCCATAAAGCGCCAGCGCTTCGGCCTGCTGGGCAGTGCGGATGTTCACCGCCTCGAGGCGTTGACCGCCGTCGATCAAGGGGGCGATGATGTTGCCAGCCAGCGTCCAGACCAACCGCCCCGGATCCAGCGCCGCACCAAGGCTGCCGCCCGACCGCGTCATCGCGCCCGACAACGATATGCGCGGCAAACGTGCCGCCTGCGCCTCGCCCAGGCGGTGGAACGCCGAGGCCACCCGGCGCTCGGCCGCGATGATGTCAGGCCGCCGCTCCAAAATCTGTGACGGAAGCCCCAGCGGCACGCGCCCCGGCAGTTGCGGCAGGCCGGTCACTGCGTTCAGCCGCCCCGCCGGATACCGCCCGGTCAACACCTCAAGGACTCGCAGCGCGTTCGAAAGGTCGCCTTCGGCGGCGATCTGCCGTTCGCGGGCGCGATCCAGTTCGGCGCGTGCCCAGTTCGCATCCACCGCCAGCACGGCCTGCGCCGCAACGCGGTCCTCGACACCGCGCAACAGCGCCTGACGCACGCCGACTTCCTGACGGGCGATGTCGCGGGCGCGGGCATGGCCGTTGACCTCGATCCACGTCTCGGCCACGGCGGCGGCGAGGGATTGGCGCGCGGCCTCGTGGATGGCACTGGCCGCCACGGCTTCGTAGCCCGCCGCCATCGCCTCGCCGCGCACGCGGCCCCAAAGATCCAGTTCCCAGTTGACCGCCAATCCCACATCGACGTTGCTGGTGGCGCTGCCGTTCCCCGTCCGGCTGCCGCCAAGCGTGGCCGACACCGACGGAAAGCCGCCCGCCCCGGCAAAGCGCGCCATCGCCTGCGCCTCGGCCAGCCGTGCCGCCGTCACCCGCAGGTCACGGTTGTGCGCCATCGCATCCTGCACCAACTGGGTCAGCACGCTGCTGCGGAACGACGCGACCCAGCCGTTGTCGACCAGTCGCGGCGCGGTTTCGGAAAACGCCGACCAGCGCGCGGGCACATCGGCCAGCCGCGTCGGCTGATAATTCTGCGCACCGGCGGCGCAGGCGGTCAAAAGCATGGAAGCGGCGACGACACGAAGGGCCGGGCCGCCTGCGCGTTGCGTCAATCTTGACAGCATCTTGTTTTCCTCAAAAGTCCCTCGGGGCACAACGCCGCAAGCCGGCAGTTGTTTCCCTGCCGGGCAAAAAATATCCGCCCGGACCGCCGCGCACGAAATGCGCCGGCCCCGACCCCAGCGAACGCCTTGCGCGAACAACCGCGCCCGGGCGGGCTTGTTCCCCCTCGCCCCGGGAACATCCCCGCCGCCCCAAGGTTCAGTCATCCCAGTTTCCAGCGAACGGATGATCCCATGGCCAACACGACACGTTCCAGCGACCAGAAGCGCGCGGCCCTTCTTGCGGTGATCGGCGCCGCCCTTGTCAGCGCATCGGTCATCGGGGTCAGGGCCGCCGCACGTGCGAACGTGCCGCGTCAGCCCGACAGCGCGCCGGGGCGCACCGCACGGCGGCGGCGGTTTGGCGATTACGCCGTGACCGGGCGCAGCGTCACGATCAACCGGCCCCGGCAGGACATTTATGAATTCTGGCGCCATTTCGCCAACCTGCCCAGCTTCATGGAAAACGTGGACAGCGTCGAGGAAAGTGGGGACGAAACCCATTGGACGATCAAGGCGCCGGCAGGGCAAAGCGTGGTGCTGAAAACCCGCATCACCGATGACCGCCCTGGCGAAAGCATCGCGTGGCGGTCGGTTGACGATTCCCCAATCACCGCAGAAGGCAAGGTCATGCTGCGCGATGCGCCCGGCGACCGGGGCACCGTGGTGACCGCGATCATCGCCTATGTCCCGCCCGGCGGCGAACTTGGCGAGGCGGTGGCCAAGCTTTTTGGCCGCGAACCCGCCATCCAGACCCGGCACGAGTTGAAGCGGCTGAAGATGCTGCTGGAAACCGGCGAAATCGCCAC
>JAUXPG010000101.1 GCA_030683915.1 Gemmobacter sp. | reverse complement strand
GTGGGCAAGGCAAGGCTCAGCGCCGGGATATAGGTGACAAGCAGCAAAACCACAATCATCGCCAGATAGAACGGCCACATGCTGGCCACCGCCTGCCCCAGCCGGATGCGCGCGATCCCGCATCCGACGATCAGCGATGTGCCCACCGGGGGGGTGCAAAGCCCGATCCCCAGGTTCAGGATCATGATGATACCGAACTGGATGGGATCGACCCCCACCTTGGTTGCGATGGGCAACAGGATCGGTGTCAAAAGCAGGATCAGCACACCCATGTCCATCAGCATGCCAAGCACCAGCAGCAGCAGGTTGATGGCCAGCAGCACGAAAAGCTTGTTGTCCGAGATAAAGAATATCCCCTCGGCCAGCAGCGCGGGTATCCGCAGATACGACAGCAGGAACCCGAACACCGACGACGTCATGATGATGGCCGTCACCATCGCCAACGTGGTCAGCGTGGTGCTGAAGATGCGCGAGACGGCCCGCAGGGTCAGGCTGCGATACCACAGCAAGGTCACCAGCAGGGCATAGACCACGGCCACGGCGGCGGATTCAGTTGCGGTGAAAACGCCGGTCAGGATGCCGCCGATGATGATGACGATGGTGAACAACCCGATCAGCGCATCCAGCATCACGCGGGTTCCGTGGCGCAGGGAATATCGCTGGCCCATCGGGTGCTTGTGCCGTCGCGCCATCACCGCGCAAATCACCATCAGCGACAGCCCCAACATCAGGCCCGGCACATATCCCGCCAGAAACAGCGTCGAAATCGGCAGGCCACCGGCGGCCAGGGCATAGAAGATCATGTTCTGGCTCGGCGGAATCAGCACGCCTTGCACCGACGAGGTTACGGTGACGGCCACCGAATACCCGGCCGGATACCCCGCCTTGCGCATCGCGGGAATCAGGAACGACCCGATGGATGCGACATCGGCCACCGAAGACCCGGAAATGCCGCCGAACATTGTGCTGGCCACCACATTGCCATGCGCAAGGCCGCCCCGCAGCCGTCCGACCAACACATCCGCCAACCGCACCAGCCGGTCTGAAATGCCGCCTTCGGTCATGATATTGCCGACCAGGATGAAGAACGGCACTGCAAGAAAGGTAAAGGAATTCAGCCCGTTGATCATCCGCTGCGCCACCAGCAGCAGCGGCAGCCCCAGATGCAGCGCGGTGCCAAGCGATGCCAGCCCCAGCGCAAAGGCGATGGGCACACGCAGCACCATCAGCGCGACAAACCCACCCAGCAGAATGGCGATGCCCAGCCAGTCAACCGGCATGGCCAACCTCATCATGCGCGGGTCCGCCCACGTCGCGCAACACGACATTCGCCAGCGCGTTGAACACCCCCAGCGTGCCACCGACGATGGGCGGATAATACAACAGCGCCTTCGGCAGGCCCGACGCCGGCAATACCTGCACCCCGGTCAGCGCGATCAGGTCCGCGCCATAGAAGGTCACCGCGAACATGAACCCCGCCATCGACAGTTGTGCGGCGTAATCCAGCGCCAGCGCCAGCGGCGCAGGCAGCAGGTCACGCAGGAAGGTGATAGCGACATGTTCGTGCCGCCGGATGCCCACCGCCACCGCCAGCAGCCCGAACCAGATCAGGCACAGCAGCACGATCTCCTCGGACCAACTGGTCGGGCGGTTCAGGACAAAGCGCAGGAACACCTGCATCACGGTGATCGCGGTGATGACCACCAGCAACCCGTGACAGGCAAGGGCGGCCAGCCGGTTCACGCCGTCGACGAAAAACGCCAGCCGCCCTTGCCAAGTCATGTCATCCGGCCTTTCGGTTCACTTCGCGGCCTTGATCCGTTCCAGCAGCGACTTCAGCGCCGGGAACTCCTCATAGATCGGCTGCACCGCCGCCTGGAAGGGCGCATTGTCGATCGGGATGATGGCGGCACCGCCCTTGACCACCGCGTCACGCGCGGTTTCGTTCGCCGCGCGCATGATCTCGCGCTCATACAACGATGCTTCGACGGCGGCGCGGGTCACGGCCTCCTGATGGGCGGGGGGCAGGCTGTCGAACCGGGCCTTGTTCATCAGCAGCAGGGCGGGCGGGCTCAGGTGGGCATCGACGGTGTAATTCGGCGCCACTTCGAAATGGGCCGAGGTGTGGTAGCTGACATAATCGTTTTCCGCCCCGTCGATCCCGCCTGTCTGCAGGGCGGAATACACCTCGCCATAGTTCATCGGGGTGGGCACGGCGCCCAGCAGTTCCATCATGCGGATGGCGATGGGCGCGGGCTGCACCCGGATCTTCATGCCTTTCAGATCCTCGATGCTTTTGATCGGCTTGTCCTTGGCGGTGTAGAACGACCGCGACCCTGCATCCATGTAGGCAAAACCCTTCAACCCGACCTTTTCCAGATCGGCCAACACTTCTGCCCCCACGTCGCTGTCCAGCACGCGGTACTTGTGGTCCCAGTCGGCAAAGACATAGGGCAGCGTGAAGGCGCCCATCGACGGGCTGACGTTGGCCAGACCGACCGAGTTGACGCGCGTGAAGTCGATGATCCCGGCCTGCGCCTGTTCGATGGTTTCGGGTTCCTGCCCCAGCTGCGCGCCCGAGAACACCTGCACCGCGATCTCGCCCTTGGTGTATTCCTTCACCAGATCG
>JAUXPG010000085.1 GCA_030683915.1 Gemmobacter sp. | reverse complement strand
TATCATCCTCGCTTGTCCGAACCGCGCAACAAAAAGCCCCCGAGAAGTCCGGGGGCGCATGGGAGGTGTTCTGGCGTCCGTTACCGGCCCATGCGCCCTGGTCCCCCGATTACCAAAAGACCGGCCATGTTTCCGCCCCTTGCTGCAACTGCGAGGACATTAGGTCGGCCCGCTGGCAGCGTCAACCGCAAAGGGGGTGAAAAAAATGTCGCAGGGGGTGAAAAACTTGTTCTTTTGTTGCGTCAGGCCCGATCTGGCCGCAACGAAGGCAAATGCAGGAGGAAAAACGGGGCAAGGGTCTGGCCCCTGCCCCGCGCGGTTGCACAGGTGTTCCGGCGTCAGTTGAAGAAGGAGAACGCGTCGTCCCAGATGACGATGGCCGTTTCGACCGCAGCCAGCGTGGTCGCGTTCAGTGTCAGCGTATTGCCGCCGCCAAAGTCGAACACCACTTTGTTGCCGACCTGCGTTGCCAAGGCAAACGCATCTTCGGCCGTCGCCGCAAGGGTGGAGCCGATATAGATGCGATCCAGTTGATCGGCGCGGAAGTCCTGCACAACATCGGCACCCATTGTCGGGCCGAACACAAACGAGTCTGCCCCGCTTCCACCGTTCAGGACATCGTTGCCGTCGTCACCGAGCAGCGTGTCGTTGCCCAAACCACCGCGCAGGGTATCGGCGCCGGAATTGCCGTAAAGCACGTCATTGCCGGCCCCGCCATCCAGAAGGTCGTCGCCTTCGTCGCCGCGCAGGAAGTCGTCGCCATCCGCGCCGTTCAGCTTGTCGTTATCCGCGCCGCCAAACAGCGTGTCGTCACCGGCGCCACCGTTCAGAACGTCATTGCCCTCTTCGCCGAACAGAAGATCGTTTTCCGCGCCGCCGTCGAGTTTGTCGTTGCCCAGCCCGCCATACAGCGTGTCGTTCTGGCCGCCGCCGCTCAGGATGTCGTCGCCATCGTCGCCGAAGAGCACATCGGCGCCGCCTGCCCCGATCAGCGAGTCGCCGCCAAGACCGCCGAACAAAAGGTCCGCGCCATTGCCGCCGTCGAGGGTGTCGCGACCATCATCGCCATACAGGGTATCAACGCCGTCACCGCCGATCAGACGGTCGGCGCCCGCGCCGCCGAACAACACATCGTCGCCGACGGCGCCGTTGATCACGTCGGCATCGCCGCCGCCATAGATCGTGTCATTTCCCGCACCTCCATCCAGCGAAACGGCCCCGGCCGCGCCAGAGAAGAAGTCATTGCCGTCCTGCCCGAACAGGCTGTCCGCACCGGCGCCGCCCCCGAGGCTGTCGTTGCCGATGCCGCCTTCGACCCAGTCAGCGCCCGTCGTGCCGGTGAACATGTCGTCGCCCTTGCCCAGCATCAGCGGCGCAAGGCTCCAGTCGTCGATTCCGTCGATGCCCACGACCACGTCATCTTCGCTCGTGCCGGTGTAGGACCGTGCCTTGCTCATGTCGAGCAGGGTCTGAACCGTGCCGCGCGGGCCGAACACCGAAGCCGCAGACGGGATGACCGAGGTGGTGGAGGTGACGCTGGACATGAACGTGGTGTAGTCGGTCAGCGACGCGATCGGCGGCAGCGCCGCCCCTGCCAAAGCGTAGTAGTGGGTCTGGTTGTCAGCGGTCCGGATCGTCATGACCGTGGTCTTGTTGCCACCCCCCCAGGTCCACTGGCCGATCGAGGCGACCGTGTCGAGGTTAACCCGAAGGTTGCCGTTGATGACGACCGACTGCAGCAGCGACCCGGCGGGAAGCGCCATGGTGATCGACGAGAACGACCCGGCGACAGGCTGGTCCATCGTGTACTGGAAGCGGAAGAATTCCGAGGTGGTCCAGTTCATCGTACTGGCCTGATAGCCGGTCGGCGTGCCGGAAAGGTTGGTGGTGATGCGGAATCCGGAAAAGCTGTGCGTGGTCATCTAGCGGTCCTGCCTTTGGGTGAAATGCCGCGAATGCTGCGGTCGGGGTGACAATCTCGATGACGATTTGGTGAACGCGGATTGTGGTTCGATTCGGGCAGTGCAGCGGTGTTGTGATGAAGATTTCGCGCAAATTTTGGCTTTTCCGGGACCTTCCGGCTGACCATGCTCAGGCGCGCCGTCAGGGCGGCGGCCGAAACGGACTGGCCGTCGCGCCGTCAGGGCTACAAGGAAAATCTGGCCGTCAGCGCCCGCGATCCCGCGCGCGGCGGTGCGTCAGCGCCCGGTGCCCTGCAGCACGCCATGCTCCATCGCGTAACGGGTCAGACCGGCGGTGGAGCTTATGCCGAGCTTGCGCTTGATGTTCTTGCGGTGGGTTTCCACCGTCCGCACCGAGATGTCGAACCGCAGCGCCACTTCCTTGTTCGACTGGCCCTGCGCCAGCGCCAGCAGGATTTCCTGTTCGCGGCTCGTCAGGGGTTCGCGCCCGTCGGCGGTGCCCGGACCAAGGCTGGTGGAGGCGCCGGTGCACAGATACCGCTCGCCTTGCATCACCGTGTCGATGGCCAGTTTCACCTCTTCGGTCGGCACGTCCTTGAGCAGATAACCCATCGCACCGTGGCGCAGCGCGGTCGAGATGTATTCGGGGCTATCGTGCATTGACAGGATCAGGATGCGGGTGTCGGGGCGGCGTTCCAGAATGATCTCGGTCGCCGAAAGGCCCGACAGGCGCGGCATGTTCAGGTCAAGCAAGATCACATCGGGGTCAAGCGCGGCCACCCTGTCCACCGCCTCTTGCCCGTTACAAAGCGTGCCGACCACTTCGAGATCGTCATAGGTTTCCAGCAAGGCGCGGATGCCTTGGGCCACCATCGGATGGTCGTCCACGATCAGGACGCGGATTGGCTCGGGGGTCATGCGCGTGCCTCGCTGGTGTTTCCGGGGGGAAGCATGTGGGTGAGGGGAACGGTCGCCTCGATCATTGTGCCATCCCGCGACGACAATATGCGAAGGGTGCCGTCAAGCTGCTCCATCCGCTCGGCCATGTTGCGCAGGCCAAGCCCCGGCACCTCGGCGGTGCGGTTGCCCTGCGTCATGCCGCGTCCATTGTCCTCGATCCGCATCACCGCGCCATCGCGGGTGCCACGCACCAGAATGCGCACGCGGGTGGCACCGGAATGGCGTTCGATGTTGGTCAGCGCCTCTTGCGCGATGCGATAAAGCGCGATCTTGGCATTCTTGTCCAGACGGTTGCGAAAGGGGTTCGTCTCGAACTCCACCACGATTCCGGTGCGGCGGCCGAAATCCTCGGCCAGCCCTTGCAGCGCGGGGCCAAGCCCCAGATCATCCAGCACGCCGGGGCGCAGGTCGCGGCTGATGCGGCGGACCTCCTGAATGGCGCCGTTCAGATGGTCGATGCCTTGGGTCAGGGTTTCGGCACCGCCCGCATCGCCCTTGGACAGTCGCCGCCGCGCCAGTTCCAGCGCATAGCGCACCCCCACCAGCATTTGCGAAATCGAATCGTGCAGTTCGCGCGCCACCCGGGCCCGCTCGGCCTCTTGGGTGTCCAGCACGCGCTGGGTCAGTGCCTTGAGCTTGGCGTCGGCCAGCCTTCGCTGGCGGATGTTGACAACCAAGCCGGACCCGAACACCGCCAGCACCGCCGCAAGGGTGATGCCGCCGATCCACGCAAAGGTGGCACGCACGCGGGCCTCGACCTCGGAGCGGGCGGCCCCGACCACGGCTTGCACGTCGTCGATGAAGATGCCGGTGCCGACCACCCAGCGCCAGTCTTGCAACCCCTGCACATAGGCGACCATCAATGCCTCTTCGCCGGTGCTGGGCTTGGGCCAGTAATAGCTGTGGTAGCCACCACCTTCGCGCGCAAGCTCGATCAGCCGGTCCACCACAGGGGTGCCCTGACGGTCGGCCAGACCGCGCCAGTTGCGGTTGATAAGCCATGTCTGGCGCGGGCTGACGATGTTGGTGCCGTCGTAATCGTAGATGAAGAAATGCCCCTCTCGGCCATAGACCATCGCGGCCATGGTCTGCGCCACTTCCAGCTTGGCGCGGGCATCGTCGGGGCGGGCGTTCCCGTAGACGATGCCAAAGGCCGTGCGCGCCATGGACAGGTAGTTTCGCAGTTCGGCCTTCTTGGCGTCGATCAGCGCGGCCTCCAGTGCGGCGATTTCGCGGTCAGATGTCTGGCGGGCCTGCATGGCGACGATGCCCGTGATCGCCGCCACCGCAACGATGAGCGGCAGCGTCGCCAGAAGATAAACCGTCAGGCGATAGCTTGGCCTGAACCGCGCCCCGTCCTGTCCCAAACCAGCCCCCGACCAACCACGAACCCGACCCGCGCGCCAAGGATGGACCGCGGGGGGCCTTGCCGTCAACGCACGCCCCGCCGCCAGCGGGGATTGCGGCCTACGTAGTTGTGGGGATTTCCAAGCCCCGACCCGCTCCGATACGGTGGCGCCACGTCATAACCGCCCGGACCAACCGGGCAGCATTCCCCCCGGGAGGATTACATGGATCGCCGTTCATTCCTGACCAAAGCCGCCGTTGGCGGAGCCACCGCCGCCGCTGCGACCACCCTTGCCGCCCCGCTTTACGCGCAGGGCAAGCGCACGCTGACCATGGTCACCACATGGGGCCGGGGTCTGGCCGGTGTGCATGACGCGGCACAGCGCGTCGCCGACAGCATCACCACCATGACCGACGGCCAGCTGACCGTGGACGTTAAGGCCGCCGGCGAACTCGTCGGCGCGTTCGAGGTGTTCGACGCGGTGTCGTCGGGCCAAGCCGACATCTACCATGGCGCCGACTATTACTGGGTCGGCCAGCATCCGGGCTATGCCTTCTTTACCGCCGTGCCGATGGGCATGACGGCGCAGGAACTGGCGAACTGGTATTACCAGGACGGCGGCATGGAGCTGCACGACGAACTGAACGCCATCTTCGGCCTGAAGGGTTTCCTGGGTGGCAATACCGGCGCGCAAGGTGGCGGCTGGTTCCGCAAGGAAATCAGCTCGGCGGCCGATTTCAACGGGCTGAAGTTCCGCATGCCGGGTCTGGGTGGCAAGGCACTGGGCAAGATGGGCGCATCGGTCCAGAACATTCCGGGCGGCGAGATCTATCAGGCGCTGTCGTCCGGCGCGATTGACGGCACCGAATGGATCGGCGCCTGGGCCGACGAAAAGATGGGCTTTCAGGAAATCACCAAGATTTACTACACCGCCGGTTTCCACGAACCGGGCGCCGGCCTGTCGGTTACCTTCAACCGCGATGTCTTTGACAGCTTCACCCCCGCCCAGCAGAAGATTGTCGAAATTGCCGCCTCGGAAACCCACCAGTGGAACCTGGCGCAATTCCTGTCGAACAACGGGGCTGCACTGGCGCGGTTGCAGGCGGCAGGCGTGAAGGTCAACGCCTTCCCCGATGACGTGTGGGATGCCTTCGCCAAGGCCACCAACGAGGTGCATGCCGAAAACATGGGCGACGAACTTTACAAGAAGATCTACGACAGCGCGATGGCCTCGATGAAGTCGTCGTCGGCCTGGCTGAAGATCACCGACGGCGCCTATACTGCACAGCGCGACCGCACGCAGGGCTGACGCCCCGCCCTGATACGCGCGGCACCAACCCGCGCGGCAGCTGACCCCGGGCCGAACCCGGGGCCTTCATCAGACTGACCACGCGCCTGCCCCGGTGGCAGGCGCGTCATTCATGCGCAGGGACGCCACGCTCGGCCCGCCCTGCCCCGGGGGACATGACGCATGTTCGACGCCATCCTGTGGGTGCTCGGCCGGTTCGGCCAGGCCTTTGTCAATGCCTTCTCCGCCGTCACCCAACCCGGCCTCTGGCTTGACTGGTCCGACCGCGAGGCGCTGGGGCGGTTCATCTATTACGGCGCAAGCCAGGAATTCCTGTTCGTATTCCTGACCTTCCTCATTCTTCTGACCATCGCAGGACTGGTCTGGAAGCCGCTCATGTGGGGCATCGTGCGCGGTCTGGAAGGATTTACCAACGCCATCGGCCGCACCGTCGCCTGGATCGGGCTGTTGATGGTGCTGCAACAGATGATCATCGTCTTTCTGCAACGCATCTTCCGCGTCTCCAAGATCGAACTCGGGCCGTTTTCGCCCTTTGGCTACAACTTCGTCGAAGGCACCCAACTGGTCAGTTTCGATCTGTCGTGGTGGTCGGAGGAGTTGAAGCTTTACAACGCCATGATCGTCTGCCTGTGCATCGGCTACACCTATGTGCAGGGCGGCCATGTGCGGGTGGACCTGATCTATGCCAACGTGCGCTTCCGCACCAAGCGGGTGATCGACGCGCTTGGGGCGCTGCTTTTCATGCTGCCCGCAGCCTTCCTGACCTGGCTATACGCCTGGTTCTTCCTGTGGCGCAGCCTTGTGAACCCCAAGGTCTCGGCGTCGGAATCGGTCGAGGCCATCTTGCGCAAGGCCAAGCTGATGCGGTGGAGCGTGGAGACGATCGGTTTTTCGCCCAACGGATTCAATGCCTATTTCCTGTTCAAGGTCCTGATGCTGGCCTTCTGCTTCCTTGTCATCCTGCAAGCGGTGGCGGTGCTGTACCGCGCCATTCTGGAATGGCGCGAAGGCCCTGACAGCGAGAACAAATATCTTGACCGCGACCCGACGGGTTCCGCGGCGCCGAGCCACTGAAAGGGGACGGGCCACCATGCTGTTCGGTCTGGACGGGGTCGAAGTCGGCCTGATCATCGTGTTCCTGTGCCTGTTCGGGGGCATCATCTCGGGCTTTCCGGTGGCCTTTGCCATCGGTGGGTCCGGGATCATCGCCTTTGGGATCATCGCCGCGCTCGACAGTTCGGGGGTGTTGATCCATCAGGCGGTGGACACCGGGTCGCAAGCCTATCGTGACCTGATGGCAGCGGGGGTGGCGCAGATCGACATCACCACCTTCCGGTACCCCGACCTGCCCCGGATCGAACAACCGCTGTTCCCGCAGGGCTGGGAGGTGGCGATGGACCGCAACCTGTCGTTCATCGTCAACCGGATGAACGAACGGGTCATCGCCGGCCAAAGCATCGAGACGCTGCTGGCGGTGCTGATGTTCGTGATGATGGGCATCACGCTGGAACGCTCGCGCATTGCCAATGACCTTCTGACCACGATGGCGCGGGTGTTCGGGCCCCTGCCCGGCGGGCTGGCGGTGTCAGTCGTCGTCGTGGGCGCATTCCTTGCAGCCTCGACCGGGATCGTCGGTGCGACGGTGGTCACGATGGGGCTGCTCAGCCTGCCCACCATGCTGCGCGCAGGCTACAGCCCGCAGCTTGCGACCGGGGTGATTGCGGCCTCGGGCACGCTGGGCCAGATCATTCCCCCCTCCATCGTGATCGTGCTGCTGGGCACCATGGCGGGCGATCTGTATTCGGCAGGTCAGGAAACCCGCGCGCAGGCCGCAGGCTGCACCGATGCGCTGACCTATCTGGGCAAGGCGGCGGTGATTTCCGTCGGCACGCTGTTTCAGGCGGCCATCCTGCCCGGCATCCTGCTTGCCTTCCTCTATGCGGCCTATGCCTTTGGCTTTGCGCTGTTGAACCCGCGGCAGGCCCCGGCGGTGCAACTCTCGGCCGGGCGGCCGGGCGAGGTGATCACGCGCGGCGACGCGACGCGCTGGTTTCTCTAGGCCCCCGTGGTGCTGATCGGTGGGTTCCTGATCCTGTCGCAGGCCAATCTGATCGGGCAGCAGGGCATTGTCGTGTCGTCGCAAACCGATGCGGGCCAAAGTTCGGAGCTGCGGACCAACGTTTCGGACAAATGCCGCGAATCGATGATCGCGCTGCATGGTCAGGATCGGTGGGACCGCGCGGTGGCGCAGCAGGCCGCCATCGCGGCGGCGGGCGGCGTGGCGCAATCCCACACCCGCACTGCCGAGGAACTGGCCCAGGCCCGCGCCGCCGCCATTGCCGCCGCCGCGCCCATCGGGTCTGGCATCGGGATCCTCGTGTTGCTGTTCGGGCTGGTGCTGACCACCGCGCGGGGTGTCGGCCCGTCGCAAGACCCGCGCCCGCTCTTGATCGGGGCGGGCGCGCTGGGGGCGATGCTGCTGCTCGACATCGCGATCATCGGGCCGGAAACATCGTCCGGGGCGACCTTCCTTATCATGGCGCTGCCGGTGGCGGTGCTGCTTTGGGCGATGCGCCCGGCGATCGCGGCCCTTGCGCGCAACGACCTGATCCGCGTGGTCTTTCCGCCGCTGATCCTGATCATCGCGGTGCTGGGCTCCATCCTTGGCGGCATCACCAACCCGACGCCTGCGGCGGCACTGGGGGCGGCGGGGGCCATCATGTTGGCCGCCTTCCGCAAGCTGAAGGATCAGGGCGGCAGCGGCGCGATGATCCTTGCGGCCAGCTTTGCCGTCGTCATCATGCTGCTGTTCGGCGTCAACTTCGACCTGCGGGTCAAGGTTGATGGCCTGACCCCGTCACTGGAACAGTGGGTCGCCTTTGTCATCGCGCAGGCGGCCTATCATTTCACGGTGTTCGGCGTGCTGTATGCCTGCTGGGTGCTGTGGCGCACGGCGGTGCTGTCCTCGGTGGTGCGGGAAACGGCCAAGGTCACCTCGATGGTGTTCGCCATCCTGATCGGATCGCAGATCCTGAATCTCGTGCTGATCTCGTTCGGTGGCGAGCATTACATCCAAAGCTTCCTGCGCGCCTTTGACAACGAGATGACGGTGTTCCTGATCGTCATGCTCGTCCTGTTCATCCTGGGCTTCGTGCTGGATTTTCTGGAGATCATCTACATTGTCGTGCCGATTGTCGGCCCGGTGATCTATGGCGGCACGATGGACCCGTCGTGGGTGACCATCATGATCACCGTGAACCTGCAGACCTCATTCCTGACCCCGCCTTTCGGGTTTGCTCTGTTCTACCTGCGCGGCGTCGCACCCAAAGAGGTGACGACCCGGCACATCTATCAGGGCGTCATACCGTTCGTGTTCATTCAGGTGGCGGCGCTGTTTCTGTTGTGGCTGTTCCCCTGGATCGTCACCATCGTGCCGAACCTGCTGGGCTGACCGGGGCACCGGACAAAAGAACGGCGCCGGTTCCAACAAGGGACCGGCGCCGCAGACGTTCACCCGCTTGGTGTCAGAGCGCGATGCGGCTTTCCGCGCGGCGGATCGACGACAGTTCCTCGGCCACAAGGAACGCCAGTTCAAGCGACTGGCTGGCGTTCAGGCGCGGATCGCAGGCGGTGTGATAGCGCGAGGACAGGTCCTCATCCGTCACCGCGCGCAGCCCGCCGGTGCATTCGGTCACGTCCTTGCCGGTCATTTCGAAATGCACGCCGCCGGGCACGGTGCCCTCGGCCTTGTGCACCGCAAAGAATTCCCGGACCTCGCGCAGGACGGAATCGAAGGGCCGGGTCTTGTAACCCGACGCCGCCTTGATGGTGTTGCCGTGCATGGGGTCGCAGGACCAGACCACATTCGCGCCCATCTCCTGCACGGCGCGGATCAGCCGGGGCAGATGGTCGCCCACCTTGCCCGCGCCGAAGCGCGCGATCAGCGTCAGCCGGCCCGCCTCGTTGTCGGGGTTCAGCGTCTGGATCAGCACCTTCAGATCATCGCTGCTGATGGTGGGGCCACATTTCAGCCCGATCGGGTTTTGCACGCCACGGCAGAATTCGACATGCGCGCCGCCGATCTGGCGGGTGCGGTCACCGATCCACAGCATGTGGCCCGACCCCGCAACCGGCAGGCCGGTGGTGCTGTCGATGCGGCACAACGCCTCCTCGTATTCCAGAAGCAGCGCCTCGTGGCTGGTGTAGAACTCGACCGAAGCCAATTGATGCACGTTCGACCCGTCCACCCCGGCTGCCGACATGAAATCGAGCGCGTCGGAAATGCGGTTGGAAATCTCGCGGTAGCGTTCGGCCTTGTCATGTTCGGCAAAGCCCAGCGTCCACGAATGCACGCGGTGGATATCGGCATAGCCGCCGGTCGAGAACGCGCGAAGCAGGTTCAGGCTTGCCGCCGCCTTCGTATAGGCCTGCAACATCCGCGCCGGATCCGGGCGGCGCGCCTCGGTGGTCGCGTCAAAGCCGTTGATGATGTCGCCCCGGTAGCTGGGGTATTCCACGCCACCGATCACCTCGGTCGGCGCGCTGCGCGGCTTGGCGAACTGGCCCGCCATCCGCCCCACCTTGATCACGGGCACCTTGGCGCCAAAGGTCAGCACCACCGCCATCTGCAACATCACC